>CALXMJ010000235.1 GCA_944389445.1 uncultured Victivallales bacterium
CTCGAAGGAGGTGCTCCAAATCCGAAAAACGGTTTTGGCATGAATCGGTGATGGTCCTGGATGATTTACCAGAGCGACGGTGGCGCAAGGCCGCGGCGCCGGAGAAGTTCTATCGCTTCAAAATCCCCGTTCTGAGCTGCTTTGAGGAGCCATTCCTCGCCTTTTGTGATGCTGCGGGTGACACCGCGTCCTTCCAGATAGCGGAGGGCAAGCGCCCGTTGAGCGACGGCGTCTCCGCCTTTTGCCGCAAGCGTGAACCAGTAGACTGCTGCGCTCTCATCCTTGACGAGTCCCCCTTCTCCCGCCGCATACAGACAGCCGAGATTGTACTGCGCGCGCGGATATCCCCTGGTTGCCGATTCGTAGAAGTACTGCGCCGCCTGCTGCGGATCTTTCTTCACGCAGATTCCCTCCATATGGAACACCCCGAGTTTGAAGAGCGCCTGCGGATTTTTCCGGGCGGCGGCTTTCCGATACCAGGGAAGGGCGGTATGGATATCGGGTTCTTTCGAAAGGGTTCCGTTGGCGAGGAACTCCGCATATTTGAATTGCGACATTGCATTGCCGCGTTCCGCGGAAACGCGATAGAGTCCGAAGGCTTTTTTCAGGTCGATATCGACCGCTCTGCCATATTCGTAGCAGTAAGCCAGTTTTCCGAGCGCTTCCGCATCGCCCTGCCGGGCGGCTTTCCGCAGCAGTTGAATCATCTCCTCCGGGTTTCGTTTCATTCCGCGCCCGGCATATTTGCAGTCCGCCATCATGCGGAGCGCCGCGGGCGGAGGGTCTTTCAAGGCAACGAGCCGGTTCAGGATTCGAACCGCCTTTTCCACTGCGCCGGCGTCATTTTGAGAGAGAAGCAGTTCCGCAAGAGCCGTTTCCGCCGGAATGAAGTGTTCTCCGGCAAGACGTTCCAGCTGGGAGATGGCATAGGAGGGGAGGGGCGGTTTTGCGGCGAATCCCCGTTCCTTGTCCTCGGGAATTCCATGGAGATCGGTCATAGCCAGCTGGAAACGGGCCATCTTTACTCCGGCGTCGGCGGCTTTTTTCATCCAGCTGTAGGCTTCGAAGCGGTCTTTTTCGACTCCGGCTCCGCGTTCCAGGCAGACTGCATAATTGTACATGGCTTCCGGCATGCCGGCATCGGCCGCTTTTTTGTACCAGTAGGCGGCGAGAGTCGGATTCGGGAGACGGGTTTCTGTTCCGTAGAAATATTCATCGCCGAGTTTGAACATGGCGTTTCTGTTTCCATCGGCTGCTTCGGCGCGGAGAGGATCATTTTCCCGTGTGGATTCCTCCTCGGCGGGAAGGGGAAGCGCAAAGAGTATCAGAAGGAAAAACAGAAGACGCGCCGGGTGGAAGGCGCGCCGGTCCGGAGATTTAGTGGAAAAGCTGTTCCGCATCGTATTTGAAGTAGGAACCCAGGGAGACCAGGGTCTTGGTATGAAGAATGCCTTCCATCTGCGAACACATCTTGTCGGCGACGATCGACGAAAGCTGCTGATTGTCTTTGACTCTTGCGATTGCGACCATGTCATAGTCTCCCGCGACGGAATGAACTTCCGTGATGCCGTCGATCTGCATCAGCTCCCGGATGACCTCATTCAGTTTATGGCGCTCGACATTCACAAGAATAACCGCTGTAACCATCTTCCTCCCCTTCCTGTTCAGATTTGATTTCCTCTGCCGGATGCTTCGGATATTCCTAAGATAACGGTACGTCCTGAAAAGTCAAGGGTTGTTTCGGATTAATTTGCTGTTTCCGGAGTGTTCGCATCACCAGCAGATAGTCGATCCAGAGCATCAGCACTGCGCCGACCCACGCCAGCGGATTCGAAAGGCAGACTCCAAGATAACCGAGATACCGGGCAAGAAGCAGCGCTCCGATGATGCGAAGCACCAGTTCCGCCGCTCCCGCCATCATCGGAATGAAGGAGTGACCCATTCCCTGCAGGACGTTCCGGTAGATCAGAAGCATTCCGAGAATGATGTAGCAGCTGGCGGAGGTGTTCAGAAAAATCTGGGACCCGTGCACAATTTCCTGCAGGGTTTCCGGATGCTCGGTTTTCAGGAACAGACGCGTCAGCGGAGCCGCGAAGACAATCAGAAAAATACCGATGCAGATGCTGAACAGAATGGTGATCGCCGAGCATTTCCGGAGTCCCTGGCGGATGCGTTCGAGATTTCCGGCTCCGAAATTCTGCGCAGTGAAGGTCGCCATGGCAATGCTGAACGAAAAAAGCGGCTGGATCGCAACCTGCTCAATCTTCGCGGCGACGGTGTAAGCCGCGATATAGACTGAGCCGAACGAATTCAGAACTGTCTGAAGAATGACGACTCCGACAGCCGTGATGGAAAACTGAAGCGCCATCGGCACGGCAACCCGCAGATGTTCCAGGGAGAAGGGAATGTCGGGGGTCCAGTCGCTCCGCTTCAGTTTCAGGATCGGGAACTTCCTGCCGACGTAGAAGAGGCAGAGAAATCCGGAGACCGCCTGCGAGATCACGGTTGCCCATCCCGCTCCGGCGACTCCGCTTCGAAAGCTCAGAATGAATACGTAATCCAGGACAATGTTCAGAATGGAGGCGATAATCAGGAACACCAGCGGCGTGATGCTGTCGCCCAGTGCGCGGATGATGCTGGAAATCATTCCGTAAAAGACGATGGTCCATGTGCCGCCGAAGATGACGATCAGATAGGAATAAGCGTTTTCAATGATGTTTTCCGGTGTATTCATCCATTCCAGCATCGGACGGCAGAGCAGGACGCAGAGCACCGTCATTGCAACCGTGATGAGCGTGCATAGATAAGTGGATGTCGTTACGGATCGCCGGACTCCGTCGTAATCCCCCGCTCCGAACCGCTGAGCCGTGATGACGGCAAGTCCGTTTGTGAGCCCGAAAAAGAATCCGAAAACGAGAAACATTACGGCGCCCGTCGAACCGACCGCCGCGAGCGCTTCATCTCCGAGGGTGCGCCCGACGATCGCCGTATCCGCCATATTGTAGAACTGCTGGAAAATATTCCCGATCAGAAGCGGGACCGAAAACTGGAGAAGCAGTTTCGTGGGATTTCCCGAAGTCATGTCTTTGATCATGCGGATTCCTCCTTGGAGAGCTGGGGCAGGAAGCGTCTGATGGCTTTCAGAACGCCGTCGCTGTCATTGGATTCCGTCTGGTACGCACAGAGGTTTTTCAGTGCCGAATGGGCGTTTTTCATGGCGAAACTGTATTGACTGGTCCGCATCATTCCGGCGTCGTTGAGATAATCGCCGAACGCCATTGTTTCTTCCGGAGAGATGCCGAGACGTTCCTGCAGAAAGCGCAGTCCGGTTCCCTTGTCGGTTCCATGGTTCATGAGATCAATCCACATGCTTCCGGAGAGAACAACATTGAATGCTTCGCCGTAGCGGTTCAGAATGGGCAGTAGGCGTTCTTCCGCATTCTCCGCGTCGAATGCGGCGATTTTGCAGACGCGGTCCGTTTTTGCCGCTGCGAGGACATCCGGTACAATTTCCAGCCGTTCGTAATACAGTTTCACATTTTGCAGAAAGAGTTCTCCTGTGTTCTCAACATAAGCGGATCTGAGTCCGCAGACAACCGGCTGAGCGTTGCGGACGGCGCGGATTGCATTCACGATCCCCGGTACCGCGTCCTGTTTCATTTCACTGAAAAAAATATTTTTTCCGTTTTCAAAGATAACGGCTCCGTTGTCTGCAAGAAAAAAGAGATCATCCGCTCCGGATCCCGGAAAATAGTTCAGCAGATTGTAATACTGTCTTCCGCTGGCGATGGCAAAGCGGATCTGCCGCTTTCCGAGTTCCCGCAGAAGATCGGGAAATCCTTTCGGAAGTCGTTTTTGCGAATCCAGAAGTGTTCCATCCATATCGGTGGCAATGAGTTTAATCATAAGAATTCCAAGCGGTAAGTTGTTGATGGGGGTATAATATATCATGCTCTGAAAAAAACGCAAGAGCTGCTTCCTTCCGTTTCAAGTGGGCCTTGCAATGCGTGACTTCCCGTTTCCCTGCCGATGAAATTTGCCACACGGAGACGCCACTCAGAGAAATGCCGCAACTTTTTCAAACAGGGACTTGACTTTTTTTCTGTTTCGATGTATAATTATAATAAAGCGCTTTATCAATAAAGAATGGAGAGGTCTGGATGGTTCGTCTGATTGATGTAGCGAATTATGCCGGGGTCTCGCTGGGGGCCGCATCCGTGGTTCTGAGCGGAGGGAAAAAGAGCAGTATCCGGGTTTCCGCGGAGAAGAGGGAACGGATTCTGGCTGCGGCGGAAGAGCTGAACTATATACCGAATATTTCAGCTCGGAGACTTTGCGGTTACTCTTCGCATACGCTTGGAGTGCTGGTGGACAGCGAGGATGCCGCTGTACGTTTCCGTCAGCTCGCGGCCATCGAAAGAGAAGCGGATCGCCGCGGATATCGACTCCTGGTTGCCGAAGCGCATGAGAATCCCGGCAAGCAGCTGCTGAATTGCCGGACCCTGTTTCAGTATGGAGTGGATGCCGTCATCTGCCATGCCAACAATATGGATTCCGAAGTCATGACGCAGGAGAAAGTTGTTTTTTTCGGAGCGGAACCCCTGCCCGGTCTTCCTTGCGTTTACAGTGATATTCGAAAGGGATATGCGGAGGCTGCCGCGCAATTCCATCGGGAGGGCCGCCGGAAAACGGTGCTGCTGATCGGAGAGCAGGAGTTGAAATATGATGCTCTCCGAGCCAGGCGCAAGGCGTTCGGGGAGGTGTTCCCGGAGGGGAAGGTTTATACCATTCCGGATCGGGCAAATGATCCGGAATCGGTTCGGGAGGTGTTCGGGGAATTCGTGGAGAGTGTTCTGATTCCGGAAAAAACAGATGCCGTCATTGCGCAGAACGATCTCTGGTGCATGGCGCTGGCGGGAGAGCTTCTACGGTGCGGAAAACGGATTCCGCAGGAGATTTCTCTGGTGGGGCAGGATAATTCAGAATTCTGCTGCTGCCGTTATCCGGCGCTTTCTACAATCGATCCGAATCTGGAGGCGTTTGGCAAAGCCGTGGTCGAGCTGGCGTTGGAGAGGATTCTGCATCCGGAAGCGCCGGTCCGTTCGATTGCGGTTCCGACAAAGTTGATTTTTAGGGAAACCACACAAAACAGGAGACAGGTATGAGAAATTGTTTTTCATTGATCGAGCTTTTAGTTGTGATTGCAGTCATAGCAATTTTAGCCTCTCTTCTTCTTCCTGCGCTGAATGCGGCGCGGGAGTCCGCATACAGCACTCAATGTGCGAGCCAGATGAAGCAGATCGGCTTGAGCTTTTCCCAGTATCTGGGGGAGTCGGATGATGTTTTCCCGACCGTTTATCTGTATTCGACGAAGGAGAACTGGGCGAAGACCCTGTCGGAGAACCGGTATCTGGATTTGAGGATTGTGCCGTGCCCGTCCGCGCGGAATGCGGAATACGATAAACTGCGTTACCGGCGTCCGTTTTACAACTGGGAATTTCTGCCGTGCGGGATGAACTGGAGTTTCAACGGAGGGGTCAGACAGAACAGGATTCGGAATGTGTCGTCGAAGGTGCTGGTTGCGGAGAGTGTCGGATGCAGCAATTTCGAGCCGACTCTGGAGAGTCTGGGGCATGTGCGGATTTCCAGACAGCGGGAAAGTTCCGGATTTGGAGTCCCTTTTGCGCGTCATCGCAATCTTCACGGATGCAATGTGTTATGGGCGGATTGCCATGTGACGTCCGTTGTCGCTCCGACGATCGGTGCGGGCGCCAGCGACTATTTCTACGCCATCCCGATGGATACGGACAAGAACTGGGATCCGGAGGACTGATTCATGAAAAATTTCCGGATTGTTTTTCTGTTGTTCAGTGTGCTTGTTTTCCCCTCTCTTTCGAGCGCGGAGGAGTCCGTATGGATTGATCGCAAGGGGATTATTTCGATTGGGGGACATCGTTTTCAAATGGTTTTTTTCAACCGCAACTGGGTTTCCCATCCGCAGGATACGTCGATTCCCGGCATCTATCGGATCGAAGAGCGGGAGGCGGGGAGGGTACGGATCGGAGTTCATCTTCCGGAAGGCGGGGAGGGGACTCTGGATCACCGCCTGGAAAAAAAGGCGGAAAATGGATGGACTCTTGCAACAGAGGTTTCGTTTCAAACAGAACCCGATGTGCGCTCCGGGGTGATGGCTTTGCGGATTCCTGCGGCGGAAAACCGGGGGCTCAAGCTGCGAATCGACGGGAAAGAAGTGATTTGTCCGATCCGTCCACCGGAGAAGTCGGCAATCTTTTTCCGGAAACAGTGTTCCGAACTCTGTATTCCTGCAAAGGATGGCGAATGGATTTTCCGCGGCTCTTTTTTCCTGTTGATTCAGGATGAGCGCTGTTTTCGGAACGGCAGGGATTTCGAGTTCCGCTTTTCTCTGGTTCCCCGTCGGAAAGATCGGCGCTATCCGGCGAAGCTGAATCTGGAAATCGAGCATCGGATTCCGAAGTGGCAGCCGATTGATCTGCGGCCCGTGATGAATATGGGACTCGCCGACCGGACCGCCGGAGATGCTCAGGGGGGATGGACCGATCAGGGACCGGAAAATGATTTGAGGATGCTTTGGGAGAATCCGGAAAAATTGCCCGGAGAATTCCGCTTGATTCGTCCGGAAGAGAACGGGGGAAAGGCATGTCTGATGCTGCGTGGACGGGCAAGGCCATATTTCCCGGCAAAGGCGGAACTCCTTTTGCGGACTCCTCCGCAGGGGCGTTATCTTTATCTGCTGCATGCACTTGCATGGGGCGGAACGAATCCGGCTCTGGGAGAGGTGATTCTGACATATACGGATGGAACCGTATCGAAAATAGAACTGAGGGCCGGACGCGATGTCGGAAACTGGTGGAGGCCCTCGGCGCTGGAAAATGGAATTCCCGCGTGGATTGGGGAAAATGCAAGCAGTTACATCGGGTTGTACCGATCCATGTTCGAGATTCGTCCGGTGCCGGTGAAAAAACTGGAATTCCGTTCCGTTGGAAACGCGGTGTGGGGTATTCTCGCTGCGACGGTTGGAGATTTTGAGATTCCCCGCAGTCCGCGGATTCCGAGTTACATTCTGCCGGGAAAGGAGTGGCGGAATCTGAAGTTTGAAAAGGAGATAGGGAAAGGATCGGTTGTTGATTTTTGAGGATGGCTTGACGCTCCTGCGGGAAAATATGGACCGGTGGTGATCCGGAACGGTCGTTTTGAATTTCAGAACCGTCCCGGAAGCCCCGTGCGTTTCTACGGAACCAATCTCTGTTCGCAAGCTGCGTATCCGGATCGGGAGTGGGCGGAGCGGATCGCGGAACGGATTGCAAAAGCGGGTTTCAATGCAGTTCGTCTGCATCATCATGATGCGCTGATGGTCAACCGGCAAAAAACGACGGAGCTTAGCGCCGGAGATATGGACCGGCTCGACTATCTGATTGCCTGCCTCAAGAAACGGGGCATCTATATTCAGACGGATCTGTTTGTCTCGCGCAGGCCCGCCGCCGGAGAGATTCCCGGCTATTCCCGGAGAATGGAGAATTTCGACTTGTACAAGGCGCTTCTCTATTTTCAGGAACCGGTCTTTGAGAATTGGAAGGCGTATGTCGGGAATTTTCTGAATCATGTGAATCCGTATACGGGCTTTGCGGTGAAGGATGAGCCAGCTCTGATCTCTTTGACACTGGTCAACGAAGGGAACATCCATAAGAAATGGGATGCGGATCCGCTTTCCCGGAAGTGCGCCCTGGAACAGTTCGAGCAGTGGCTCGGAAAGCGCGGGGAACAGGCAGGAAAAACGGCGAAGCGTTCTCTTCTTTTTGATCGTTTTCTGACGGAAGTTTACCGGCGCCGTCATCGTCAGATGGTGGAATATGTGCGTTCGCTTGGATGCGTCAAGCCTCTTTCCGATCAGAACATGGGCTGTTCCCCCCAGCTCTCCTCCATGCGCCTGAGTTATGATTTTGTGGACAATCATCTTTATTTCAACCATCCGGAGTTTGCCGGAAAATCGTGGGGGCTGCCTTCGTATACCCGGACGGATTCCGTACTGAAACATCATGCCGAGGTCCCCGCATGGCTGTTTTCGAGCCGGATCTACGGGAAACCGTTTCTGGTGACGGAATTTGATTTCGCCAGACCGAATCCGCATCGTGCGGACGGCGCGCTGCTGTTCGGTGTTTACGGTTCGCTCCAGCGATGGGACGGACTCTTCCAGTTTGCGTATACGCACGGTATGGAGAAGATCATGTATTCCGGTCGGACCGATGCGTATTTTGATCTTGCCACGGATCCGGTCAAGCTGCTGTCCCAGTATCTCGGAACGGCTTTTTTCCTGAATGCGGAACTGGAACATTCGCGAGCCGAAGCCTGTGCCGTTGTTCTGCCTTCCGGACGATTCATCCGGAACGAGGAGCTCAATCCGGCGGAGTATGGGCGAATCGGGCTCTGTCGGATGCTTGGAACCGTTTCCTCTTCAGGGGAGGGGGCGTTCCGGTTTCTTCCCGGTACACGTCCGGATCTCCGGAGCTTTCTGAAAAATCTTGCGCCCGACGGCTGTTACCGGGCTGCAGGAGGAGCGGTTTTCCTGGATCCGAAACGATCTGTTTTTCAAGCGGTATCGCCGCGTGCGGAGGCATTTATTTTACCATCCGGCGCAGAGGCGGATGGACGATTCTGCCGCGTGAAGAATCAAGTCGCGTCCGCTGTGATTGGAATTGTCGCCTGCGACCGGAAGAGTCTGCTGGAGTCGAGGCGGATGCTTCTGCTTCATTTGACGGATTCCGCAGCGACAAAACAGCGTTATTCGGATCAGGATCACCGTTGTCTGGAGAGCTGGGGAACTCTTCCGTTCCTTGCTGCGCGCGGCGAAGCGGAAGTGACGCTGTTTCCGCAGACAGGCCGAGTCTATCGTCTGTTTGCCGTGGATACTTCCGGCAAACGTCTTGAAGAAGTCCCGCTGAAGATCCTTCCCGACGGTTCCCTGACGGCCTCTCTGAATGTTTTCCGGAAGACCGGTTCCGTTTTCGCATACGAACTGGAACGTGTTGAATAATTTTTCCCCGCTGTCGTCTTATCCAGGAAGGAAAAATACGAATAAGGCTGTCATCATTCGGATGATGCGTCGCTTTTTCTCTTGACATTTCTTTTTGGCCGTGTAGAATATCTAAAATGCCAACGATGGCATTTGAAAGGGGAGATAAATGATGCCGTCTCATTTCGGAAATTCCGTACAGGAGTATTATTTGAGTTTGATCCGTCGCCTTTCCTCTGCCCGCGGAGAGCGGGTCCGGGCTTTGCGGACAGCGTCGGATGCGGAGGCATATCGACGCGAGGTACGGGAAAAGATTTTCCGCGCATTTGATTTGCCGTCGGAGAAATCCCCGCTGAATGTGCAGTGTACCGGAGTGTTGCGGCGAAAGGGGTTTTCCATTGAAAAACTGATTTACTGGAGTCGTCCCGGCTTTCCTGTGACGGCGAATCTTTATCTGCCCGAGGAGCGGAGGGGCCCCGTTCCTGCGGTTCTGTATCTGCTGGGGCATAATCAGCCGGGGAAGGCCGCTGAACGGATCCAGTATTGTGCGCGGACTCTGGCGGCGGGAGGGGTTGCTGTTCTGGTTCCCGATCCTGTGGCGCAGGGCGAGCGGTATCAGTTTCTGGGAGTGGCGGGAAACGGAACGATCAGCGGATCATGTACGCTGGAGCACAACATGCTTGGCAAGCAGCTTTTTCCCGCAGGTGAATTTTTTGGGTCGTGGAGGGTTTGGGATGCTCTCCGCGGACTTGATTATCTCTGTTCCCGTCCGGAGATCGACTCCGGCAGGATCGGGGTGGCCGGCTGTTCCGGCGGCGGAACGCTGACCGCGTTCCTCAGTGCTCTGGATGACCGTTTTTCGCTGGCGTCTCCCTGCTGTTATATGACGACCTGGCGGCGGAATGCGGAAAATGAATTGCCGGTCGACATTGAGCAGCTTCCGCCGTTCCTGATGGCGGAAGGGCTGGAAATGGCGGATCTGCTGATTGCCGCGGCTCCGCGGCCGCTTCTGATTTCCGGAGAGAAAAATGATTTCTTTGATCCGCGCGGAACGCTTGAAGTATATGAAGAGGTTCGGCGGTTTTATGCCTTGCTCGGACGGGAGGAGGCGGCGGAGTGCTTTATCGGCGAAGAAAGTCACGGATTCCGGGAAGGCGCGCGGCGGACATTCTATCGTTTTGTCCGCAAACAGTTCGGACTTTCTGCTCCTTTGGAAGAAAATTCTGCAACAGAGAGGGAGGAGGATTTGTTCTGTACGGAGACCGGAAACGTGGCTTCGCTTCCCGGAAACCGTTTTCTCCGGGAGTTGATCCGGGATCGTGCGGATCAACTGAAAACGATGCGCCCGAAGCATACGGCGGATGAGTTGAAAGTCCTGCTTCGGGAGTGTCTGAAAATCGGAAAAATCGAGGTTCCGTTCTATCGTATTCTCCGTTCCCGGAGAAGATCGGCGAATATGGTTTTTTCCCGGTTCGGGTTGGAGACGGAGGAAGGACGGGTGATGTCTGTTCTGAAACTGTATTCGGATTCCGAATACTTTCATCTTCCTGAGTCTCGGAGCGTTTCTGTTTACATTCCGCATCTGGATTCGGAGAGCGAGCTGGCGGATTCGGGCTTCCCTGAAAACCGGACCGTTTACGGACTGGATATCCGGGGCGTCGGCGAGGTGCGTCCTTCCGGCTGCGATCAATACAGTACGGATCAGTTTTTCCATCCTTATGGATTCGATTATCATTATGCCTCGCTCGGTTTCCTGACCGGACACAGTTATCTCGGCGGGAAAGTGCGTGACATTCTCTGCACCCTGGAGCTGCTGGCGGAAAAGGGGGCTTCGGAGATTGAGTTGAAGGCGTTCGGGCAGGGATGTGTTCCCGCTCTGCTGGCGGCGTTCCTCTCAAGCCGCGTCACTTCTCTGATCCTTGCGGATGGGCCCGAGTCATGGGATTCCATGCTTCGGGAGGAAATCGTTCGGTGGCCGCAGTCCTGCATGATCTTCGGGATTCTTCGGGAGACGGATCTTCCGGAGATCGCGGCGCTGATGGAGAGTCCGCGTCCGCAGTTCCTGAAGGGGGAAAAAGAACCTGTCTTCTGACGGTCTCCCCTCGCGTTGCGGCGCAAGAATGGAACGTTCCATGCATTAAGAACGGAACTCCTTTTTTTGCGGCGGAAGCTCTTTTCCGGAAGGGTAAAACTCCGGGGATATTCCGGAATGCGGGACTGAAAAAATTATCTCTTTCCCCGTGGAGGTTTCCGGAAATCTCCTGCGGCATCGCGGACGAGACGCTGCGGCGGCTCCGCGGCGAGAAGTTCCTGTGTCCGTTTCTCGATGACGGTATCTTTTTCCGCCTGCTGTTTTTCATAGCGGTTTTTCATATCGGCGAGACGTTTTTCCATCTGTCGAAGAGAGCGTTCCGTATCATCAAGAACCTTCTTCTGGAAGAGCAGATGCCGTTCCGTATCCTTGCGGATGGTTTCCTGAATTTTTTTTCTGACGGTGTTCTTGAGTTCCGGAGTTTTCGCATCCAGATAAGCCTGACGGAGAGCAAGCATATTTTTCGCTTTGGTCTGTCGGCGTATCCGGAAAAGTTTTCGCATTTCTTTTGCGAACTCCGGCGGATTGTCAATGGAGAGTTTGCGCAGACGGGTCCGCTCCTCTTCCGAAAACTCGTCGGAATCCAGAATGCGGAGCAGAGGATGTCCGGGTTTGAATTGTTTTTCCGGCATCGGCTGATGATGCGGCGGCGGGGGCGGTGGAGGCTTTCCTTCCGGGCCCTGCGCCGTGAGAAACAGCGGAAGGGAGGGAAGGAGGAACAGGGAAAGCATAAGAGTCTTCAGTTTCATAAATGGCTCCTTAATTAAGCGTGTCGTACACGTTGGTGATTGCGGTGTATCCCCTTGCGACGTCGCAGGTGAGAGTGATCAGGCTGTCGTCGAAATCGGAGGTGCTCCACGAGGAGGCCGCGGCTGTTTTCGGCAGCCCGTGCTGCGGCGCGATTTGCGCGGTTTGAGGGAGATACGCATAGAAGGCGAATCCGAAGCAGACCGCGAACGATGCCGCGATGGGAAGGGCGAGTTTCCAGATTCTCCATTTCATGGATACAATATGCTTTCTCGCCGCTTCGTGAATGGCGGTATCCAGGGGCTCGGGGACGGTGAATTCCGCGTCATCGGCGGGCAGGCCCATGGTTCTGCGGAAGAGTGCGCAGTCCGGGCAGGAAGCCAGATGCTGTTCCAGTTCGGGAGAGAGTTTTTCACCCTCCGCGAGCGCAATCATCACATTGTCGCATATTTTTTTCATTTTCCGCCGCCTTTCGTGGTTAAGAGACCCATTCGTTCAGTTGTTTTCTCAGATTCCGGATCGCATACTGCATTCTGCCGAGCACGGTGTTGATCGAGCAGTTCTGCACTTCCGCGATCTCCTTGAAGGAGATGCCACGCTGCCGGAGGAGGAAGACCTCCTTCAGTTCCGGCGCAAGTTCCTCCGTTGCCGCCTTCAATGCTTTTTCCAGTTCCCTGTTATGCATTTTCATCCATGGTTCCGTATGGGAGACGGGTTCGCTGACCGCGATGTTTTCATCGTCCAGAGGCAGTTCCGCCGACGTTTTTTCCTTCCGGAAGTGGTCGATCGCCAGATTGTGGGCGATCATGGTCAGCCATGCGAAAAACTTCTGTTTGCTTTCGTACTTTTCCAGCCTCCTGATGACACGAATCCAGGTTTGCTGGAAGAGATCGTCTGCAAGCGCATGGTTCCCCGTCATCCGGTTCAGGTACGCGTAGAGCGGACGCTTGTATCTGGTGTAGAGAGTGTCAAACGAACTGACGTCTCCGGCCAGATAGGCTTGAATCAGCACTCCGTCGTCTTCCATCGTATCCATTCTCTCTTCCTCTTTGGCCATTGAACGTTCCGCGTCGGGTTTTATTGTGTTGTTTTTCCCAGTAATATAAAATTTCCGGAAAAAAGTGCAAATCATCGGCTTGCTGTTTTTTGTTTTTCCGTCTATAATACCCGGTGAAAAAAGGAGAGGAACCGCAAAAATGCCGGAATCGCATCAGAAAACATCATCGCTGCCTCTTTGTTACAGCCCTGTGAAGCTTGACAGGGGATGGTATGCGGTTTCCTCTGTGCCGTATCTTCAGCGGTCGCGGGAGATTACGTTTCTTCATACGCATGAGTATTGCGAGTTCGGCATCTGCCTGGAGGGAGCGGGTGTGTTTCTGGTGGGGCCGAAGATTCTGCCGTTTCAGCGAGGCGACTGCATGTTCATCGCTTCCGGGGAACCGCATCTGGCGACGAGTCTTCAGAACACGACCAGTCGCTGGCGCTGGCTGTATCTGGATGAGACGCGCCTGCTGTACCGGGAATCCGCGCTGGCGGATCTTTCCCGTTTCCGGGGACCGGAATTCCGGAATTGTTTTTCCGGGGAACAGAGCGTGGTGTGTTCTCTCATCCGTGAGATGTTCTCATGCGCCCTTGCCGGGGGAATTCCTTTTCAGAAGCAGAAAATGACAGCCCTCCTGACTCTCTTTTCCATAGAGATGCACCGTGCGTTTCCTTCATGCGGACCGGGACCTGAAACCGCATCCATCCAGCGTATCCATTTCGCTCTCAACGAGATGCTCTCGCGTTACGGAGAGGAGATTTCCATTGAGCGTCTTGCCTCTGCCTCCTCTTTGAGTCCCAATCAGTTCCGGAGGGTTTTTGCAAAAGCGACCGGCTCTTCTCCGCAGGCGTATCTGAATCATCTCCGGATTACGATGGCCGCCTCCATGCTGCTCCGCACCGATCTGACGATTGCCGAAATTGCGCTCCGGTGCGGATTTCCGACGCTTTCCTGTTTCAATCGCCAGTTTCGTCTGCTGAGAGGGATCACGCCCGGAAAATTCCGTGCAGGAAAGCAATGAAAAATCTTTCGGTCCCGTTTTTCGGAACAGCCGCTCTTTTTCCTGCTTTTTTCCGCGTACCGGATTGATTTTTCAATCGCGCCGCGATATAATAACCGGAAAAGGAACACTCCAACAGCAAAGGGGAAAAACATGTTTCAGATCATTGCGATTGTCACGCTGAAAGACGGCGCCGCCGAAACCTTCAAACCGCTGATTGCACCGCTGGTCGCCGCTTCCAGAATGGATCAGGGCAACCTCGGATATGAATGTCGTC
>CALXMJ010000236.1 GCA_944389445.1 uncultured Victivallales bacterium
TGATCGGAACCGAGGCGCGGAGGCAGTGTCTGGAAGAGTACGGCAAACTGCCTGCGCAGGTAATCGCATGTGTCGGCGGAGGCAGCAACGCCATGGGAATCTTTGCCGGATTTCTTGATGATCCGGCGGTCCGGCTGATCGGCGTGGAGGCGGGCGGCAAGGGCATTGAGACAGGGGAACATGCCGCGAGCATCGGCGGAGGAAGAGTCGGAGTCCTGCACGGAAGCAAGTGCTATCTGCTTCAGACGGATGAGGGACAGATCATTGATACCTACAGCGTCTCCGCCGGACTCGATTATCCGGGCGTGGGACCCGAACACTGCATGCTGCATGACATCGGCCGCGCCGAATATGTCGCCATCAACGACGACGAGGCCGTTCACGCGTTCGACATGCTTTCCCGTTACGAGGGCATCATTCCCGCGCTGGAATCCAGTCACGCGCTGGCCGAGGCGCTCAAGCGCGCTCCGGAACTTTCGAAAGAAGATCTCCTCATCGTCAATCTTTCCGGACGCGGAGACAAGGATATGCAGAGCGTTAAAAATTACAAGGCGCAGAAAGGACTTTGATTATGAACCGGATTCAGACTCTTTTCGCAAAAGCGAAAGCAAATCATGAAAAAATCTTCACCGCCTATCTGACGATGGGTTTCCCGAACATGGAATACAGTGAACGCGCCGTGGAAACGCTGATCGACAACGGCGTAGATATCATTGAATTCGGCGTTCCGTTCTCCGATCCGATGGCGGACGGCCCCGTGATTCGCGATGCCGCACGGATCGCTCTTCAGAACGGCGCGAATCTTGCCGGAATTCTGAAGACGATCGCCCGTCTGCGGAAACGCTGTCCCGAGGTTCCGTTTGTCCTCTTTTCCTATTACAACGTGCTCTTCTCCTACGGACTGGAGCGGTTTGCCGAGGAGGCAGAGCAGGCTGGAGTCGATGCCGTTCTGGCGGTCGATGTGGTGCTGGAGGAACGGGAGGAACTGCTCAATGTGCTTCGGCCGCATCACATGACGGTCGTTCCGCTGGTGGCTCCGACCACCCATCTCGACCGGGTCGCCGAGATCGCAAAAGGCGTGGAGGACAGTTTCCTCTACGTGATCACCGTCAACGGCGTGACCGGCGCCCGTGCCGAACTTCCCGCCGAACTGACCCGGCGCTTGAATGAGATCCGGAGCGTTTCGGGAATGCCGGTCCTGGCCGGATTCGGAATCGGCCGGCCGGAACAGGCGGAAGCCGTCTGCCGGGCGTGCGATGGTTTCATCGTCGGCAGCGCTATCGTGAAAATCCTTCTCGACAATCCGAACGATGAGGGCTTGAAGAAGATTGCGGAATTTGCAAAAGCCTTCTGAATGGAACTTCCTGCCGAATGACGGCAGAAAAAACGTGTCCGGAACCGGACACGTTTTTTTTTGACGTTTCCCGTTGAGTGGGAAATTACTGTTTCAGTTTCCGGTTGATTTCCCCGCGCAGTTTCAGCATTGCCTTTTCTCCGCGCGGATAGTTTTTCATGGTCATGGAGCCACCGGAAGCCTTGTCGAGCATGGTCCGGACCGCCTTTTCTCCGATTTTTTCCTGGAGAAGTTCCAGAGCCCGCTGATCCTGAAGTCCTTCGAAGAGAAGTTCATGGCGGATCGAATCGACCGGTTCGCATTCGTCGCCGGGATAGACGAGGAAGGGATCGCCGGCAGGGAAAGCGTATCCGGCGTCCGTGGTCTGGTACGGGTCGATCGGATAGCGGGAAAGACGGCTGAAATAGAAGTTGAATCCCCAGTGCAGGAATCCTTCGATTCCGAATCGGTGGAAAAGGGCGCCGAGGATGCGGGTTCGCGTGGAAGTCGAATAGAGAAAGCGGTTGCTGGTTTCGGTCTCCGGACAGCAGCAGTAGTAGGTCCAGGGATGTTTCAGGCCTTTCTGAATGAACTCCTCCACTTTGGAGATGACGGGAACGGGGATGTCAACCAGTCCCCGTTCATGGAATTCGAATTCGGAAACGGCATCAATGTGTTTGAACTCTTCCGTGCAGGAACGGAGCAGTTTCGCCGCGGCGGAATAGGTGGCAAGTCCTTCCTGCGATGGTTCGTCGGAGGTGTGGAAGCAGACCCGGTCGGCAATGCCCGCCTCCTTGAGAAAAACGGTCAGTTCCGGAAGAAACGCCTTGAGGAAGGTTTTGTATTTCGCGGAATCGGATTTGACATCCCAGCCGAAGATCCGTTTTTCCGTTCCGTTCACGTCCGCCATGATTTTCGGCGTGAAGCCTGCGCCCCACTGGGTGAACAGATGGGAGATTTCAAAATAACGGATCCCTGCGGATTCGGCAAGAGCGATCCAGCGGGCGAGTTTGTCGAAGTTGAATTCGTAGCCGTCTTTGGTCTTTTTGACGCCGACCAGCTGGACGGTCGGGCGCTCCTGTCCGACTTCCGTATCCAGCGGCGGCGTGAAAACCGGGGTCAGGATCATATTGATTCCGTGATCCGCGGCGTTTTTCATAAAGGTTTCGACAAGATACCAGTACTCTTCGCTGAAGACGGGAACGTTGTAATACGTCGCAAGCGAATCGGTATGGAACCACTCCGTGCGGATCAGTTTCTGTTCCGGCAGTGTCGCGTTCAGAACTTCCAGCTGGAACGGTTTGGTCCTGACTGTTTCCTTCTGATCCAGATCGAATTCAAATGCGATATCGTATCTGCCCGCTTTGCAGTTCCGCGGAATCTTGACTGTGATCCAGAGTGCGCGCCAGAGTTTCGGGGGAACCGGGAAGAAGCGTTCCGGGAGTTCTGCGAGGATATCGGGGATGAGGCCCGGTTCTTTCGTGATGACATCATCATCCAGATTCGCCGCAAGACTGCGGACCGGCACGCTTTCCACGGAACGGATGCGGATATTTTTCAGCTTCGAGATGACGTTCACTTTCAGCTCTTCCACCCGGCGTTCCGTAAAATACGCCACCTGAAAGGAGAACACCTCTCCCCGCAGAGCGGAAAATCCGCTGAACGGTTCCGCCTCGGTCAGTTCCGGCTTTTGCAGGATTTTGACAAGAGAACTGCAGTATCTGGTTTTGAAATGAAATGGTTCCATCATAAGCCCTTTTTCATGGTTTTATCCCGCTGCTTCGTTTCCGACAGGGGCGTTTTCTATTGTAATTCCGGATAATATATCCTCCGATCAACTTCTTGCAAAGGAAAAGATGCGTAAATTACGCATTCACCGGGCATGGAGAGAGGGAGAGCGATTTGTCGATTCCGATCCTGTGGAAGGGAATCGGCTGGAACGGAAGCTGTTTCAGGAGAATCGAATCCGGCATGATGGTGAAATCCTTGCGGCCGGGATCAGCGAATCCCAGCTGATGAATGTCTCCATCCACGCAGAGATTGTCGCCGAGGTACTGATAGGAGCTTTCGAACTGGTTGAATCCGGCAACCTCTCCGCAGTTGATGATGAAGTTGTTGACGACAAAATTCCGAGCCTTGTTTTCCAGCACGTTGGCGAGTCTTGGCGCTATGCGGAGTTTTTCCGGAGAGAGCCCGGTTTCCAGCGCATGGGTATAGAAATTTTTGAGGAAACTTTCGTCCCAGCGGTCCTTTCCCCAGCAGCTGAAGCTCAGAGCGCGGATACAGTCGATGAAGAGATTGTTTTCGACAATATTGTTTTTTCCCGCGTGAATCTGGACTCCTCCGAACCCGCCGCCAGCGCATTTCAGAAATACGTTGCCGTAGATCAGAATGTTGCTGATCATGTCGTCAAGACGGATTCCCGCCTGTCCGCAGAAATCAATTCCGCTGCCGAGGTCGTGCCAGAAGTTGAACAGATAACGGGTGCCGTACATGAAAGGATCGAAGAAACAGTCGATGCCCGCCTGATCGTCAAAGTCGCGGACCAGATCATGCCCGTCGCAGAAAGCAACGGTCTGGAGATCCCCCGATACCGAGATTCCGTGATGCGACGAGTTGTAAAGATGAAAATGAAGCAGATGGTTCCCGCATCCCGCTGCCGATGCCGCGGGCGTGTAGCAGCGGTCCACCTGACTGAAGTCGTGAATGTCGATATTGATGGCGAAGTGATCGGCCCGCGTGAGTGTTTTGCGGTTTCCTCCGAAAAGTTTGATCCCGCCCGCTCCGAGTTCGTGCAGATGGGCATTGAACACGCCGCAGTGGTCCCCGCCGTCGATGAGAATTGCATTCCCGCCTGCTCCGGCGATTTCCAGATCCGCAAAAAGAAGATTCCGGCAGTTGTGCGCATAGACGGCGTCGGATGCTCCGTTGAGCATGCGGAGATTGCGGAAAACAATGTGTTCCGCGTCATGCAGGCGCAGGAAAGGCATGGGGAGAAGTGAAAGTTCCAGAGCAAAATCGGCGGTTCCGTCGGAGGAAAAGACAACCGGTTGTTCCGGAATGCAGTAGAGACGGTTCGTTTTCCGGTCGAGATACCATTCTCCGGGATCGGAGAGTTCCTCCAGAAGATTGAAGAAGTGGAACGGGTCGCCCGGCAGACAGCCGTAGGAGACCCCGGGCGCGAGGGTGATTGTGCCTTTTTCGTAGTCGATTTGTTCCACTTTCCTCGTGTCCGACGCCCACAGGTATCCCCACTGACCGTCGGCACGGATGTCGTCCGCCTCCCGCCAGCGTTCCAGTTCCGGATGGCGGAATTCGAAGACAGCGCGACTTTCCGGACCCTCTTTCTTGTGCTCGTCGGTCAGCTCGTTCAGGGAACCTGCCAGAACCTTGCCGACCTTCAGCTGCGGATCGCGTTTCTTGGGCCAGCGCGCAAGTGTCATGCGTTTCCCGTTTGCGAAACAGTCGAGCCAAGGCTGCACCGGATAGCTGCTGCACCCGAACCCGCGTTTCGGCAGGGATGGGACATGGCGGATTCCGGAACGGGTCAAATCTGCGGTCAGGACCCTGTCCGCCGCGGAGGGATGCAGGCGCTTCCGCACGGCTTCCTCCGTTACCCGGCGGAAGCCGGAGAGAACGGACGATCCCTTGAAAATGACTCCGTCCGCACTTTCGCCAAGCCAGAGAACCGGATTCTCCGGTGATCCGGAATCCTCGCCTGTGAATTCCAGCGTCTGATGGAACGGATAGATTCCGTTGTGAAGGAGAACCGTTACGGCGGCGCCCGGCTTTTCGGAGAGAATGGCACGCACCTTGTTCCGGGCATCCTTCAGCGAGAGATGCTCCCCGTTAGTTTCCGGGGCGGCATGAATGAGAATATCGTTCTGTCTCCGGGCAAGACGTTCTTTCCACGGTGCGAGAAGTTTTTCCGAATCGTCGGCGGGAGGATCGTATTCCTTCCGGCAGCGTTGGTATTCCTCTGCACTGCGCCTGTCGTATTCGGTGATGCCGGTGTGTTCCGGCGCTTTGAATTTGACGGATGCCCTTGAAAACAGAATCGTTTTCTGATTCATGCTGGAGACTCCTTGCTGTTGTACGGACAAAAAACAGCCGATCCTGCAGAAAGCAGTCCGGCAATGCGGGGATTATTCCGACTTTCTGGCTTTTTCCTTTTCGCGTTCGTATTTGTTTCTGATCGAAGCGATTTCCGTAAGGAGCGCCTCTTTCACTTCCGCCGCTTTGACGGGATCTTCCTCGTTCGCCAGGCGCTGCTGCGCGGAGAGTTCCGCTTCAGCGATTTTTGCCTGGCAGAGGGTATCAATTTCCGCAAGTTTAGCCTTGACTTCCGGCGAGACCTCGTTCAGTGTGCCGCCGCTTCGTTCCAATGCGAGTTCAAATGCGCTTTTCATACAGTCTCCCAGTTGTAGAGATAAAACATCAGAGCGTTCAGGACAAGTCCGTGGGAGATTTCTCCGGAGCGGATCATTTTCTCCACCTGTTTGACCGGAACCGCCTCTGTAACAATGCATTCCGTTGCCTCCAGAGCGGGCTCGGAACGTTTTTCCGCGTTGTCGATCCGGACCGTGTGACAGACATTCCCCTGAAGGGCCGGATTCGGATGTACCCTCCCGATGATACGGGCGTTCTCTCCCGCGTATCCGGTCTCTTCCATCAGTTCCCGGATGCCCGCCGCGACAGGGGAGGGATCCGTCCGGTCGATGCACCCACCGGGAATTTCCCATTCCGTCCGGCGCGTGCCGTGACGGAACTGGCGGATCAGAATGAGCTCCTTTTCCGGAGTCAGTGCGATCACATTGACCCAGTCGCATGTTCTGCATGTGATGAATTCATGCTTCGCCCCGGTCCGCAGACACTCGAACTGTTCCGCGCACAAAGTGATTACGGGAGACTTGAAAATCTCCCGCGGTTGTTCCAGAGAAAGCCATTGATCTTTCAGATCAGGGCTCATAAGGTTCTGCCCATCGCTTCCACGACGGGGCGGAGTGCCTCTATGAATTTCCCGAAATCGTTGCAGGGAATCTGCTGTGCGGCATCGCTGAGCGCCTTGACCGGCTGCGGATGCGATTCGACAATAATGCCGTCCGCGCCGACCGCCGCAGCCGCTCTTGCCAGCGGAAGTACGAATTCGAGTTTTCCCGCTGCGTGGCTCGGATCGACCACCACCGGCAGATGGGATTCCTTCTTGGCAACCGCAACCGCGCTGATGTCCAGCGTGTTCCGGGTCGAGGTCTCAAACGTGCGGATGCCGCGTTCGCAGAGAATCACGTTTTCGCATCCGTGGACCAGCAGATATTCCGCCGCGTTGAGCCACTCCTCCACCGTAGTGGACATGCCTCGCTTGAGCAGAACGGGGCGTCCCGCCTCCGCAACGCTCTCCAGCAGATTGTAGTTCTGACAGTTTCTGGCGCCGATCTGGATGCAGTCCGCCACTTCCGCCACCGCCTTCAGCGAGGGAATGCCGACGACCTCCGTCACCACGGGAACATCATATTTCTCTTTGATGTTCTGAAGAATCTCCAGTCCTTTGTAACCGAGCCCCTGAAAGTCATAGGGGGAGGTGCGGGGTTTGAACGCGCCGCCGCGGAGAATGCTGACTCCGTCCGCCGTGAGAACCTGTGCACAGATATCCATCTGAGCCGCCGATTCAATGGAGCAGGGACCGGCAATAATCTGGAATTTTTCCCCTCCGACAATCTCCTTCCCGATTTTAAACCGGGAATTTTCCGCGTGAAATTCACGGCTGGCAAGTTTGTATTTCTTCTGAATCGGAAGCACATCCTCCACAACGGGAAGATTTTTGAGCACTTCCAGGGACATGTGGAGATTTTCATCTCCCACCGCGCCGAGAACGGTATGCTCCACGCCTTTGATGAGTCTGGGTTCATACCCCATGCCGGCGACGAGCTTTTCGACTTTCTCGATCTCCTGATCGGAACTGTTCGGCTTGAAAACGATAATCATGTTTTGCCACTTTCCAAAAATTGTGATGCCGGTATTTCAGCTCAAAATACAGGCCTGCCTTGTCCATTGAAAATCTTTTGATTTGCACATTTGATTTTCAGAGCTACATTACTAATGACAGAAAACACGCAAAAAGCAAGTGAAAGTGTGAAAAATATGCCAATAAATGATAAGATTTCCGCAGCTGTCTATATCGGCGCCTATACGATCCAGATGCTTGTTGGCCGTGTCGCTTCCGATGGAAACTCCTTTGAAACGGTAAACGAATTCACAGCTTTCACAAAACTCGCCGGAGACGACAGCTCCCTGGAGCAGCTCTCCGAAGAAGGCATGAAACGCGCATTCAAGGCTCTTCACGAGCTTCACGAAATCGCAAACCGGGAGGGGGCGACGGAATGTCGTCTCTGTGCCTCCTCCTCCTTCCGCAACACGGTGAACCGGACGCAGCTTCTGCTCGGCTGCCAGCGGGAATTCGGCGTTTTCCCGCAGCTGCTCTGCGGCCGGGACGAGGCAAGACTGAATTTCATCGGCGCCATGACCGACGCCTTTACAAATCTGCCGCTGATTACCGTCTACTGCGGATTCAGT
>CALXMJ010000237.1 GCA_944389445.1 uncultured Victivallales bacterium
ATGAATTCGAATTTTCCTTTTCCGTTTTCCATCTCTTCCGTCCGTTCCAGACGGATGGTGCGGATTCCCGTCTCCCAGACACGCACATCAACCGTTTTCCCGCAATGGATCAGTTTCAGCTCCACCGAGTACAGGTTCTGTTCTCCGCTTCCGAGGGGATTCCATAACCGCGGCCGCGGCAAATCGAATTCAAACACTCCCGTTACAAACAGAAGAGGAAAACTCTGTTCCAGAACCGAGTCGCCGCACCGCATGGTCAGATGCGCCTCCAGATTCTCCAGCGTCTCCGCAGGAGTCGTAAACGACCAGTCCAGCACGAGTTCCGCTTTCTCCGGAGACACCTTCGAGGTGAAAAGATAAAGCGAGGTCCACCGTTCCGGTTTGACCGTTTCCAGAAAGACATTCCGCCAGAGACCCGCTCCGACCAGACGCGGGGCGATGTCCCATCCGTAGGTATGCATCGGCCGCCGGAGATACAACCCCTCATAATTGTATGTCTGCGCGACTGCCGCCGGAGGACGGCGGAACTTCCGTGCCTCATTGATTGAGCTTCTGATTTTTACAACCAGGTCATTCTTTCCTTCCCGTTGCACCAGATCCGTTACATCGAACCGATGCGGAATCACCATGTTGCAGGCATGACCGGCGGTTTTTCCATTCACCAGAATTTCCGCAACCGTGTCAATCCCTTCAAACACCAGCTCCAGCCGTTCCCCTTCCGCGAGTTCCGGCGCCGGGAACACGGTTCGATATTCCCAGTCGACAAATTCATACGGACGCAGAAGATTGGAATTCGTACCCGCATACGGGTCCGGGACAATCCCCGCCCGCGTCAGATCACCGATGACATTTCCCGGCACTTTCGCCGGAATTGTTTTCCAGATTCCATCTCCCGGAGCTTTCCAGCCCAGCCGCCACTCGCCGTTCAATGACACAATCATTTCCCATCTCCCTTCCGGTAAATAATTATTTTGCGCAAAATAATCTGGAAATATAAATACCCCGAAAATGGAAAAATGCAAGAGCGTCATTCCAAATTTTACTGGAATTGAAATTCCATATTCCGCAATCCGATCGCACAACCATGCAGTTCCGTTCCGGGCAAACGGGGAGCATCCATGACCTGACTGATCCTTTCCTGTGTACGGAATTTCAGTTTTTTTTATAAAAATCACAGGCCCCCTCTTGTTTTTTTTATGGAATGTTGTATAATTAAAAGTAGAACAGTTAGCAGAACAGATGAGGCGGGACGATGGCATATTCCAAGGCGGCAGAAGTGCGTTACCGGTTTCTGGTGGATATCCGGACAGGGATTCTCAAGCAGGGAGACCGCGTGGATTCCATTCGGGTGCTCTGTGCCCGTTACCGTACCTGTATTGCAACGATGACGAAAGTTCTGGCTCAGTTGAAAGCGGAGGGTTTTCTGGAGGTGTCGCAGGGACGGGCCACACGGATTCGGAAACATCCGGGAAAACGGATTACTCTTTTTTATTGCGACAAAATGGAAATCGGAGAATCGCCATTCTGGAGCGCGTTCTACCGCGGCATCTGCAAAGTCCTGGATCCGCTTCCCGATTATACGCTTACCCTCTGCAATACCGGGACAGAGAGTGACAATACTCTTCTGGATTTCCTGAAGGAAGGCGATTCGGGGTTCCTAGTCGTCGGTGAATTGGCACAACAGTTTTATTTTCAGAAACAGTTCAGCAAGTTGAGGCGGGAGCAGAAGGTCCCTTATGTGGTTTTATTTCCTGAAAGTCCGAAGGATAAGGATGTGTCCGTCGTCATGAATGATTTTACGCCTGCCTGCCTGGAGATTGTGGAGGCATTAAAGGCCGGAGGCGCCCGCAATCCTCTGCTGATCGGGGAACATGAGTGGAATACCGAGGAATATAAATTCACTTCATTCCTTGACGTCTGGCGGAAAGTCTTTGGAAAAACATTCAAAAAGGAGAGTTATCTTCAGGTAAAGCATACGAATCTTCATTGTGTCTATGCTCATGTCATGCAGCGCCTGGAATCTCCGGACCCGCCGGACAGTTTTCTTATGATGTCGGACGCATTTGCCCCCGCCGTTATCCGTGCATGTCATGATTCCGGGAAAATGCTGCCTCTCTGCGGCTGTGATAATCTGGATATCGCTTCCATGACCATTCCTTCCCTAACTTCGATTGAACTTTCCCGGGAGGAGATCGGAAGAAAGGGCGCGGAACTGCTTCTGGAACAGATCCGCAATCCTCAATCCATCAGACCGAAAAAAATTATCATTCCCGCATATCCTGTTTTTCGGGAATCTCTTAAAAAAATAGAACAAACAACAGATCAATAAGGAGGATTTTATGGGACGGAAATTTACATTGATAGAACTCTTGATCGTTATTGCCATTATAGCAATTCTTGCAGCTCTCCTTCTTCCTGCATTGAATGCTGCAAGAAACAAGGGGCGCCAGATCCAATGCATCTCCAATCTTTCGCAGCTGGCCAAGGGGGCCCTCTCCTACAGCGACGATGCGAATGGATATGTCTGGGCAAGCTGGAATTATCCGTGGCAGGACCGCGTTTTGCCGTATACCATGGCGAATCCTCCGGCTTCCTGGTATAAATATGAGGGAGGCATCTGTACCGCAAATAATAAACTGTATCTCTGCCCTGCGCAAAAACTGGAAACGACGCGTGACTTTGTCTGGAATCATAATTACGGAGTCAACGGCAACAACTGGTCTCCCTATACCACTTCTCCTGACGGGAAGCAAAAACCCAACTACCGGATTTCCAGGATCAAACGTCCTACCGAACGTATTTTCCTTGGCGACTTCATCAGAGACAGCGGAGCGGATCCCTATACCAATCAAAGCTACCAGATGCTCTCAACACCGAATCTCGGCCCATATCACGGAGAGGGGCAGACCAGCAATATCGCTTATGTGGATGGCCATGTCGTCAACAGGCGCAGAAGCGAGATTCTTACGCGTCAGATCTCATATTCGCGCTATCATTGGGGATGGTGCATTCAGGATTAAGAAAAGAATCAGGTGAAACGAATGAAAAGACAATTGGCTGTATTTCTGCTGTTTGCGTTCTCGTTCGCGGCGGTTTCCGCACCGAAATGGGGCGTAACCGGGAAAAATCCCGGCACATTTGAATCAAAAGATGATTACATGCTCTTCCGGATTCCCCGACAGACAAAGGGAAGCAGTTCCGTTTTCTTCTGTTATTTCGACGGGAAAAAAGCTGCGAAATTTACCGGATTCAAAGTTCGCGCCAGGGCATTGAATCCCGAATCTGTGAAAAAACAGGTTATATTCTGCCTGTGGGGAAAAGGGAATGCCCGTTACTGGGCGAATATCCGTCTGAAATCAATGGAATGGCAGGAGGAGTTCATTCAGTTTTCCGGTTCTCCGATTCCCGGATGCAAGATTCGTTTTTCTCCCGAGGCTGACCCGGCTTCTCTTGCGGAGGTGACAAGTCTTCAGATTTTCGGGACCGACCGCAATGCCGGAGCCGGCGGCATTGAGTTTGCTCTCACCGCTCCCGTTCTGTCCAATGGGACGGAATTTTCGCCGGTTCCCCCGGCAGGGAAGTCGGACCGGAAACTCAAACTGGATGCTCCCCGTTCGATTACGCCGCTCGATCTGCCGATCCGGATCGACCACCATACCCGTCCGGTTGCAAAAGACGGGATTTTTTATCAGGATGGGAAACCGGTATTTTATCTCGGTGCGAATCTTTCAGGCGTTCATCCGGAACAGGTCAAGGGACGGGATCGGAACAAGCGTCTCCGCGAACTGTTCCACAACGATCCGATCTATCTGAAAATGCTGAACGAGAAAGAGTATAACGCGCTCGGCATGAATTCCATGGAGCTTCAGCCCGTGACGGATACGGTTCTCTGTTTCGACAATCCGTTTCCTCTGCATCCGGTTCTTCAGGCGGGACTCCGCAAATATGTGACCTGGGCCGCCTGGGGAAAGCCGGGGAAGCGCGCCGGGGTCCGGGAGAAAACCATCCGCAGTATTTACGAGGCCCATACCGAACAGTTGAAACTTCTCGGCGGCATGCCTCTGATCGCCGATTTTACACAGGGATTCAACTCCGGAGCCCTGATGCGGGAACAGCTCCGGGACAGCGGCCTGCCGAAGGACGGACTGGAGGAGATCAACGGCTGGATCACCGCACTTTCCACTCCGTGGTGCAGTTCGCATCCCTTCGGTGCTCCGATGGAAAACGCTTATTTCAAAGCCGCCGCATACTGGATGCTGAAAAACGGAGCCAATCCCTGGATTTACGAACTCTGGAACGAGATGCATTATTTCAACTGCACCTGTGCGGAAAACCGGAAACGCTTCGTGCTCTTCCTGAAAGACAAATACGGTTCGCTTGACGCGCTCAACAGGGAATGGAATACCCGCTTCAAATCGTATCAGGAGATCATTGAGGTTCATTCCTACCGGGGATGCCGGGGACTCTGGGCGGACTGGATGAAATTCATGGGCAATGTCTTTCAGGAGGCGATTCTCCGCGCCGCCGCTGAAATCCGTACGGTGGACGACCGCCCGAATACCTACATCACCTGGCAGATCGCCAACGCCAGTATTTTTTATCCGACACAGGGCGGGGATTTTTACAAGGGAGCGCAGGCGGTGGACGTCTTCGCTTACGAGGGCGGAATGCGTTTCGTCCGGGATGCCGGGAAAAATGTCAACCTGCTGGAGGAGGTCCTGCTCGGCTGGGGCGGACAGCATTCCCACAAGTTCTTCATTGATTTCTGCCGGGCTCTCGCTCCGGACAAACCGCTGATGAATCTTGAAATGTATCGCGGCGGCACCATGCCGGCAACGGAAAATGTTTTTGTAACAGGCCTCTGGAATGAAGTGATTCACGGAGCGTCTTCCGCGCAGTATTATGTCTGGTGGATGCATCCGCGGATTGAACCGGGGAAAAGCGCGTTCGCCGGATATCTCAAGAATTCGCTGCTGAGCCCTTACGATGTCCCCCGCAAATCCCTTGACGGATTGAAACAGTTTCAGGAGGAATTCAATCGTCTGGCTCCTTATGTGGCGGCGCGTCCGCGGATTCAGGGAAAAGCGGCTCTGCTGTTTTCTCAGCCGACCGTCCGGCAGGATCCTTCCGTCCGGAGCTGGAAGGGGCAGCGCTGGAATGTGCGCGACCGCGTTCTCAATGCATACGAGGCGATCCATCTTTCCCACTATCCCACCGATGTGATTCTGGAGGAGCATCTCCGCGAAGGACGGGCGGCAAACTATTCCGCCATTCTGGTCCCCGGAACCGAATACGCATACCAGACGACTGTTCCGGCTCTGCTGGAATTCGTGCGGGGTGGCGGTACTCTCATTGTCACCGGAAGCGGCCTGCTGTACGATGAGTATGGAAAGCGTCTTGACGATTCCCTCCTGTTCGGACTTTCCCGTTCGGAGTTCCCGGAAAAACAGAATGATCTGCTTCTTCTGGATGCGCGGAAGGGCCTCCCGCAAAAAATCAAATCCGATGCGGCGCATTCCGTGAAGCTGAAGACGGCGCGGAAGTTTCTTGCGTTCCAGTCCGGAGCCTGTGCCGTTGCGGAAAACCGGATCGGAAAGGGACGTGTCTTCTATGTCGCAATGGAGAATACGTCCGGAGCGGATCTGATCGCATTGTACGAAACGCTTCTGCGCCGCGCAAAGATCGGGCTTGACGCTGATGTCACGCTGGAAAACGGTTCGTTCGCTTATGATGTGGAGCTTCAGCTTCTGAACCGCGGAGCGGATCAGGTTCACTATCTGGTGAACTGGACTCCGCTGCGTTCCGGCATGTATCTTCTGAAACCGTCATGGAAGCCGGGTGCCGGGCGCTGGTATGTGACCGATCTGATTTCCCGGAAAGCTCTTCTCGTCGACGGCAGGCGGGAATGGACGGAAGCCGATTTGAAACGCGGTATTCCGCTGCTCCTTCCCGCTCAGGTTCGAACGTTGATTCTTGTTTCGACAAAACCGTTTGAGAACACCGCGGGGACCGTTTCCGCAGCGGATTTCCGTTCGGAGTGGACGCGTTTGAACCACCTGGAGGAGAAGAGCCGTAAGGAAAGGAGTCGTCATGCCGTGTCCGGAAAGAGTTCGGATCTGGCTCTTCAGGCGTTTTCGGGAGTGAATGCCTCCGCGTGCGTTCCCCTGAATCTCCGTTCCGCCGCCAACATGGGCTTGATTGATGAAATCGACGGAGATCAGAAGGGCGGCTGGCTGGATCAGGGCGACCGCGATCTGCGGGAGCTGACCCCCGGAAAAAAGACTCTTGCCGGAGTCCCGTTCGAAATCCTGAATCCGGAGGAGAATAACGGGAAGTCCTGCGTGATGCTCCGTTCCGCCGTGCGTCCCTATTTTGCGTCAAAGGCGGAAATCCCCTGCGGGCTGAAGGCTGCTCGGCTTTTCTTCCTGCACGGCGGAGGCTGGCTCTCCGGGGAGGGCGAGGCCGCCAGATATGTGATTCGCTATCAGGATCATTCCACGAAGAGTGTGCCGGTCCGCATCCGGCAGGAGATCGCCGATTGGAACGGACTGAATCATCTTCCCGGAGCCAAACTCGCCTGGAAAGGGAAGAATCCGGTCTTCAGCAGAATCGGGCTCTATGCGATGGAATGGCGGAATCCGTTCCCCGGAAAAACAATACGTTCCGTGGAACTGTATCCATCATCAGACAAGAAAGGGGAGGCCACGGTCGGAGTAATTGCCGTGACCGCTGAACTGTATAATCCGGAAGGAAAAGGAAAATGAGTCCTGTGAAACATTTGTTGGTCTGCTGCTCGGCGGTTACGATGCTTTCCGCTTCGGAACTGCCCGATATTGCAATCGTGGAACAGAAGGAGCCCGCTTACATGATTTTGTCTTCCGGCCTGGAGTGGACGAAATCATCGGCAAAACTGTGGAGCTGGAATCCGACCGTGGACGAGCGCTTGTCGAAGCTGGTCTGTTCCAGCGATCCCGAGAAGCGCATGTGCGGAGAGCTTTTCCGCGATCCCAGCGATATCAAACCTGTTATGGGAGGAACGCATCTGCTTGTCACGGCTTCGTATGGCGGGGCCGCGTTGATCCGGATCGCCGACAAGCGGATTCTCTGGCATGTTTATCCGGCGAACAATCCTCATTCCGCCGAGCTGCTTCCAGACGGCAATGTGGTGACCGCCTCAAGCAATGGAAATTACCTGAAACTGTTCAATCTGGCGAAGTTCAATCCGAAGGACCCCGGAGCGACCCCTTTTCAGCAGTATTTCGCCGATGATGCCCATGGCGTCGTATGGGATGCTAAACGACAGCGCCTCTGGTCCAGCGGCAGGTTCGGAATCGTGGAATGGAAATACCATTCCGACCGGAACAGCCCTTCTCTGGAGCAAGTTGCCGTTCATCTGCTTACCGATCCCCGTGTGCAGAATGCCTATCGGCGGCTTCTCGGACACGATCTTTATCCGGTCGCCGGGAGGGATCAGCTCTTCCTCACAACGGCGGAAAATATCTACCTGTTTGATCCCGATACCCGGACGTATTCGCTGTTCCGCGCGATTCCATCCATCAAAAGCATCGGGCTTTCCGCACCGCTGCCAGGCGGGGTTCTGGTGATGATGAAACCGAGTGAAAAATGGTGGTCTCCCGGACTCTTTTTCCCGGACAACGATTCTCTTTCCAGACGCTGTACTCTGCCGGGCGCGAAAATCTACAAGGCAAGATGGATGCCTGACCGGCGTGAGCACCGTTCCCGGTAAAAAACTCTTTCCGGACGATTCCGAAGATTTTGGCTTCTGCGTTTTCCCTGTTGGATCCGCCGTGCAATCCGTTTGACGGAAAACGGGGAAACGATTTTGTTTCCCGGAAGCCGCTGATTCATTTATGATGAAGAGGGGGCGGATTTTGTTTTTTCAAGGTGCTATGAAAGGTCCGGAAATCACAGGCTGGAGAATCAGGACAGGTATTTTTCAAGAGGGAACCTCAGACGTGGAAGACGGAGAGACGTATCCCTCACAGAGCGTTTTATTTTATTTTTTTATGTTCCCCCCCCTTGACAAAACTCGCGGAATAGAGTATAATGAATATTGTTGAAACGATTCAACAACAAAAAAAAGAGATTTTATGCGTGCGACGATCAAAGATATTGCGGAGCGGGTCGGGGTGTCGAAATCGCTGGTTTCGATGTATCTGAACAATCATCCGCTTGCCTCCAGAATTGCGGAGAGGACCAAGGGGAAAATCGACGAGGCGGTCCGGGAGATGAACTACCAGCCGTCTGTAACTGCACGTGCCCTCAAAAACGGCAAAAGCAGAACCATCGGCCTGGTGATTGCGGAAATTTCCGGAATCTATTCCAGTTTTTATACGCAGTCCCTGATGTATGAGGCTCTGAAATACAATTATCAGCTGCTGGTTTCACTGACCAGATTCAATCAGGAAGAGGAAAAACAATGCCTGATTAATCTCATCAACCGCCAGACAGACGGTTCTATTTACACACCTTATCTGATTCCTGACGAGAGAACCGGAAAACTCCTGACCGGATATCCGATTCTGCTTTCCAATATTGTTCTGCCCGAATATAATAGTTATACACTTGAATATATCCCCTCCTTCCAAAAGATTTTTTCTGATCTGAAGAAAGCGGGATGCAGACGAATCTGCGGACTGTTTTTGAGTCAGGCGGACACCTGGACCATTCTCACCCAAAAATTTTGCCGGGAATTCCAGATGGAATTTTCTCTTGTTTTGCACAGGAAGAACACGGCAGCGGAAATCTATGAAAAACTGGTTGTATGCAAATCTGACTGTGTGATCTGCAGTTCCAGTATTATGCCCAGTAAAATCATTGCTTATTGCCGGGAAAATGGAATCAGGGAAATACCGCGTTTTGTTTACAGCTATACTTTGCCAAATGATTTCATTGACCATGAAATGGTTTTCGGAGTGATCGTCAACCCTTTCAAACCGCAGGTCAGTGAGAGAATGGCTAGAATCGTTGAGATGATCGAACATCCCGAAACGGGAGTCCGCCATCAGATCATCCCCACCCGTTATTTGAATCGTGAGGAACTCTGCGAGTATTATAGAGAACAAGTGGAGGACCCCTATTACAGAATAATCGTTGAAGAAAGAGGACATTTCTTAAACAGGAAAGGAAACAAAAGATGAAGAAAAATTTCACATTGATAGAGCTCCTGGTCGTCATTGCAATCATTGCGATTCTTGCCGGTCTTCTTCTGCCGGCGTTGAACAGCGCCAGAGAGAAAGCACGGGCAATTCAATGTACCGCGATTCAGAAACAAAACTCTTTTGGATTCGATCAGTACTGCTCCGATTCCGATGATTTCTATCCGTTCAGCTATGGACCTGTACCGGCATACGGAAGAAAATACTCTTATTATTTTCTGGTCTATCCGTATGTGAATCCCAATTTCAGAACAACAAATGACATGAATGCGGATTACAATAAATTCGGGAATCACAAAGGTTTTTACTGTCCTTCTACGAAGAAGGCATGGGGCGGAGCGAATCTGATGACCTATATGATGAACTCCTTTATTGGCACTAAGCAGTGGGATATGACGGTAAATGTGCATCGCAGACGGACGAAAATCAAGACTCCCTCCGTGGTGTTCCTTGCGGGAGAAGGACGCAACGGTGTCAATACGACCGATTATGCGTTGGGCAAATATGCGTTTACCGCTGCTCCTCTTGGAGAGGATGCTTCGAGCCCGGGCAAAGTCGCGGTCCGCCATGGAATGAACGCGATTTTCACTTATGTCGACGGACATGTTTCAACGGTCAGTTACGGTGAATTCTCAACCTGGGTGGAAGGTTCCCCAGCTCTGGGAAAATACAAGGAGTGGCTCTGAGCCTTCGATTTTTGATACCCCGTTAAATTTCTAACTGAAAAGGATATCGCATGAAGACTTTTTATTCTCTTCTGGCGCTGTCGTTCTGTTCCGCTCTTCTGACCTGCGGCGGCGATGTGGAAAAAGAGCATCTGAAACTCTATGCCTCGTTTGACAACTCCGCGAAACCGGAAATCGCGCTGGACGGCAGCGGTTTCCGCAGTGCCGGAAAACTCTTCTTTACGGAAGGAAAATCCGGGAAAGCGCTGCGTTTCTCCCGCAAAAGCGATGTCGGCGATCTGCTGTACAATCTCGGCAGTACAATGAACGGGAAGGAGTGGTCGATCGCCATGTGGGTGCGGCCGGAGGAACGTCCCAAAAAGAATGGCGAAGTCCCGGGACGCAATCTGTTTCGAACCAATTTCGGCTGGGGAAGCGGAAACGTCTTCGCCGGATTCGACAACTGGGGCCGTTTTATTCTGAACCATTTCGATGCCGGGAAAAAATATCGCGGCGCCGCCATTTCCGCAGCCGCGATCCCTTACGATCAATGGACCCATCTTGTATTCGGCTGCAAAGATGGAAAACATGTCATTTACCTGAACGGGATCGAAGCGGCTTACACGAGAAACAATGATGTTCTCAAACCGGGACCGGATCAGACGGTCCTCCGGATCGGGAGCATGGATTTCCGCAGCCGTGACCAGTTCGGCGGCTCCATCGACGAACTCAAGCTCTTCAACAAGCTCCTGACTCCGGATGAGGCAAAGCGGATCATGGAAACAACTCCGGGAAAGGATCAGGTCAGGCCGATTCTTTTCGCTCCGTTTGAAGGGAAAGTCGATGCCTCCGGAATTTCCGGATTCAGCGCGGCGGAACTGCTGTTTACAAAAGGCAGGACTGGCGATGGAGTCAAGGTGGTCCGCCACGGATACGACCGCAAAGGTTCGCTGGTCCTGAACGGAATCTCCGGAATCGGCGGGAATGCCGTTTCGGTTGTCTTTTACTTCCTCCCGGACTGGAACGGAGCGGAGGATTCCGCCGTCCACGGACTCTTTCATGTCACAGCCGGAGCTTTGAAGTACGGTCTTGCAAAACAGGGAAAACAGCTTTGCTTTTCCATCCAGTCCGACGGGAAAACGCAGGAACTTGTTCTTCCCGCCGCCCTCCTGAAAAAAGGAAAGGCGGCACGCATCGCCGCCGGATATGATTTCGATCGGAAAAAAATGTTTCTGGCTGTCGACGGGCAGAAGAAAGAAGCTCCACTGACGCTCTCCTTCTCCAATGCGCAGCCGGCAGGTTCCATGATTGTCGGCGATGTTTCCGGAAACGACACCTATTCCAGAACACAGGCGGAAGGCGTGATCGACGAACTTCTCGCCGTGGCGGGATTCCATTCGCCGGAAAAACTCGCGGAACTGCAGAAAGCCGAATTGAAAAAGTCCGGAAGAACCGTGAACGGGACCATCGCTTTGACTCCGGTCAAGGAACAGGAGAAACCGCTCTGGGACCTGAACGGAGCGGAACGCATCACAACCCCGACTCGGGAGAAAATCACGCTTAACGCCCTGTGGCGGATGCAGCTCACCGACAAGGATCTCCCTTTTGATCCCGCTTCATGGATCTATCTCGCGGTTCCCGGACGTTACAGCGGACAGGCCAACGGCATGACCGACTGCGAATTCTACATGCGCGATGCCAATCTGAAAAAACTTTCCCGCAAGGCATGGTACCGGGGAAAAAATCCCTACACCTTCACGAATGGCTGGTTCGAACGGGCTTTCATTGTCCCGGAACATTGGAAAAACAAACAAATCGTTTTTCTGCTCGACGAGCTGAGCCGCTCTCAGAAAGGAACCGTCTATCTCAACGGCAGAGAGATTGCAAAACTGGATTACGGCAAATTTTTTGAACTTCCGCTTCCGCAGGAACTTCTCCGGTTCGGCAAGTACAACACTCTGACGATTCATGCCGTGGATGACGGTCAGTACTGGGCATGGCGCGGCATCAAGGGCAATACCTGGATCGAGGTCAAACCGCGGATTTCCGCGGAATATCCGTGGATCGGAACCTCCGTCAAAAACGGTATGGCTACGTTTGAAGCGACCGTCAGGAACACTTCGGGCAAAGCGGAAACGGTGATTCTGGAAGCGAAGATTTCCGGAGAGAACGCTCCCGCTCCCGCCCGGTCGTCCGCCGTCCGTCTGAATCCCGGGGAATCGAAAAAAATCGTCTTTACTGCGCCGTGGAAAAACGCGCGCTTCTGGAGTCCGGAGACGCCGTATCTCTACCACTGCACGTTCACGGTGAAAAACGGTGAGGGTGAAACGATGGATGTCCTGCCGCCGGTCCGGTTCGGATTCCGGGAATTTGAACTTCGCGACAGAGACTACTATCTGAACGGGAAAAAAGTTCATCTGTTCAATCACGACGGCTGGGCGAATGCCTCCTCCGATCTCAACGAGGCCCGGCGGATTGCACGAACCCTGAAACGTCTCGGCTACAATGCGGTCCGCACGAATTTCCCCGTGGAGGCAAAAGACAACTATCCCGAAAACATCATGAGGGTCTGCGACGAGGAGGGACTTTTCCAGCTGGTCGGAATTGATGGAGTCACCGGACGTGAATTCGCACTCTGGAACAATCCGGCTGTCCGGAAGAATCTCGAAGACCGGATGGCGGCGATGATCCGCCGCTGGAGAAATCATCCGTCGAACATCATCTATTTCATGTCGACCAACTATCTCGGTTACGGCTGGGACTATCACCCGCTGAAGCTCGCGGACGGTTATCAGCCGAAATTCCAGATGAAAAAATATCAGACCTGCATGGAAGGCGTGAAGATCATGCGCAAATACGATTCATCGCGTCCGTTTTTCTTCCAGGCGGGCGGCAATTTCGGCGAGATCATCACGAACAACGCCTACTTCTGCTGGTGGCCGCAGACCGAACGCAATGCCTGGCCGGAGGTCTGGAACCGGATCGGGAAAAAACCGCTCCATATCATTGAAACGGGCTTCCCTTACTGGCGTTCCTTCTTCGGAATGGATTTGAAGTATCCGGGCCAAAAACCACTCTTCTACTACGAGAATCTCGCCCGGTATTACGGTCCGGAGGTCTACCGGGACAACGATCCGGAAATGCTCCGTTCCGTTGCGCTTTCGACCCGCGGCAAGGCGTCGGAGGCCTATTACGACGCTCCGCTCCACCAGAAACTCCGCGGCGATCTCCTGAAGGAGACAATCCGTTACTGGCGCGGATTCGACATGTCCGGCATCTGTCCGTTCGGGGAAGTGACCAACGCTTTTCGGAGAAATGCTCCGCACCGCACGAACCATATCTGTAAAGAGTGGAAGGTCGAGGTCAAGGACTTCCGGCGGAACGGCTGGCAGGCTGATCTGCGGAAAATTCAATATCAGATCGACATCAATCCGGACCGGCCGCTTCCGGTTGCGGATGCCTTGAAAGAGGCTCTCGCGCCGAAACTGGTATTCCTCGACGGCGGAGCGGAAGAACCCGTTGACAAGACGCACAACTATCCTTCCGGCGGAACGCTTGAAAAACGCATCGTCCTTATCAATGACACTCTGGAAGACGCCGGCTTCCGCGGAAAATGGACTCTCGCGGACAAAAGCGGGAGTTTCCGGGAAACGCTGAAACCGGGAGAGGTCCGGCATCTGCCTCTCTCCGTTACACTTCCGAACGTCTCTTCCCGGACGGAATACAAGCTTACTGTGGAAACGGAATCGCTGCCCGCAGCATCCATGAAGATTGCCGTGTTTCCGGCATCGGATGTGAAAATCAGCGGAGGAGTCGCCCTTTACGATCCCAGGGGGCTGACGGCGGAAACCCTGAAACGTCTGAAGATCCAAACGGCTGATGCGTCAAAACTGAACTCGCTGAACGGGATTCGTCTGCTTCTCATCGGCAGGGAAAGTCTTGCCCCGGAATTCATGCCGGTCGCACGGAAGCTCCGGCTGCGGGCTGCGGTCGATTCCGGAAAAATCAATGTCATTGTTTTTGAGCAGAAACCGGAAGGCCTCGCCCTGTTGGGCTTGAAAACGGCTCCGGTTTATGCGCGGGACGTCTTCCCCGGATACGGATTCGCGATTCCCGGCATGAAGGCGGAGGATTTCTCCCAGTGGGCCGGAAACGGAACGCTGGCTCCTTCGAAACAGCCCCCGGCAGCCAACACGGAAGACACGGTGGCAAGTCCTCTCTGGCACTGGAACAATGCCAACATCGTCTCCTCCTATCCGGTCCGCCGGATCGCGGAAGGCGATTTCCGGATTCTGCTCGCCTGCGGGAAAGACTTGATTTACACTCCGCTGTTCGAACTCAAATCAGGCAGGGGGCGGATTCTGTTCTGCCAGATGGAGGTCTCCGGACGGACGAAAAATGATCCGGCGGCGGACCAGCTGACGGCACACCTGATCGCGGACTATGCAGAAGCAGACCGGGCGCCGGAAAAACCGTCCCGTCTGCTTGCTCCGGAAAAAGCGGGGAAAGAGGAGATTGCCGGTCTGCTTGAACAGGTGCGCAAAGGGGCGGTTCTGATCGTTCCTCCTGGAAATGCTTCTCTGTTCGGCGTTTCGTTAAAAGCGCAGGAGGTCAACCGCTTTGAACTGACCGCCGCCGGAAGGCATTACTGGCCGTTCTTCACGGCGCGCGACATGTATTTCCGGGCGCCCCAGCATTTGAACGTTCTCTCGGGCACGGATCTCATTCCGCTGACGAAGCCCGCGTTCGCCGCGGAACGGAAATTCGGCAAAGGAAAACTCCTGTTCCTTGAGTTTCCATGCGAACCGCAGAAGGAAGAACTTGCGCGCGGACTGAAATCCGGTGCGGATTCCTCCGTTGCCTGGAGTGCGGAGATTCTCGCGGAACGGTTCCGCCAGATGCGGAGTCTTGCGGAGGCAGCCTGCGGAAAACAGTTCTTCCCGATTGCGGAACGGTTCGAACGAATGCATCTTGCAAACCGGACGATTGATCTGAACGGGGAATGGAGTCTCCGTACCGATCCGGAAAAGAAAGGTCTGAAAGCCGGCTGGCAGAATCCGGAGTCCTTCCGTGGGACGAAAGGCTGGGAACCGGTCCCGGTTCCCGGTTATTTCAACAATCTTCTGCTGCATGTCGGGCGGTTCATCGGAACGGTCTGGTACCGCAGAAGCGTTGAGCTCCCGGAAGATTTGCGCGGCAGACGGCTGTTTCTGGATCTGGGAGGAGTCGACGATCTTGATGACACTTATGTGAACGGGAAAAAAATCGGTCATACCGGCGAGGATACGGAAGGCTACTGGTCCGCCCGCCGCCTCTATCCGATTCCACCGGAACTGACAAGGAACGGCAGACTGCATATTGCGGTCAAAACCGAAAATCTTCGCGGGAACGGCGGGATCACCGGATACGCCCGGATCCTTGTTCCGACGGAAGAGAAGGCACGCGATCCATTCCCGTATACAGGAAGCAAGGCGACATACCACACGGAATCCCATATCCGCTGGTAAGAAGGATTGAACCCGGAAAGAGAAGGAACGGTTATTTCTGTTCGGATTCCTGCGGTTTCTTGCCGCTGATGAGAGCGGAAGGATTGTCGTCGAGAGCCTTGATCAGTTCCGCCATGGCATCCATCGTGTCGTTGAACTTCGCCAGAGTTTCCTTGAAGGATTTTTCCGAACCGCGGAAGGCGACAGCGGCTTCACGGAACGCCCGGGAGGTATCCGCGACTTTTGCATCGGCAACCGTCTGGTCGATTCGTCCGGTCAGGATTTTGATCTGCTCCAGCGACTGAACCATTTTGTCCGTAAGCTGATCCAGCTTTTCCGGCGTGAAGGAGCTGTTCAGATTTTTTACGGTAGTGGTAAGCTGGTCGGAGAGCGCTTCTGAATTTTGAAGCATGCGCTTCAAATGCGGATCGGAAATCAGAGCTTGAGTATTCTCCAGAACCGCTTCGACTTTTTCGCTCAGGAGTTTGTAATCAATGGAGGCGATCTTGGCAATGACCTCCGTCACGCTGGAACGGAGACCCGTCATCATGGACGGTTCGGACGGGATGTAAAAGATTCCATCGGCGGCACGCTCCAGCGTCTTGTCCGGAGGACTGTCCGGGTCGCGGTAGTCGAGTTCGATATATTTGAATCCGCTGATGCCGTTGAATTCCAGACGGGCGCGCAGGCCGCGTTTGATTTCTCTTTCCATATGCTGATAGAACTCTTCCACGGTAATTGTTTTTGCCTTGACACCGCCGATGGATTCGGAACGCATTTTGCTGAGATTGATCTCCATATCGACCCGGATCAGATTGCCGCTTGTCGTGATTGTAATATCGGATACCTTTCCGATCGGCACACCGCGATACTTGACAAGCGCACCGGTTTCCAGGCCCTGCACACTTTCGTGGAACTGCGTCACCGTAGGCACTTTCGTATCCACGAAGTCAAACAGGCCGAATATGATGAACAGGACGCAGATCAGGATGAACGATATGGTCACAAATAGACCCAGTTTGAATTTTTCGGTTTCCATCTGCATGGGATTCTCACTCCTTTTTTTCCAAATGTCCGCGATTCAAAAAGACTCTTACTTTTTCAACGGGGGAATGGTCCCGCAGTTCCGCGGGGGGGCCTTCCGCGATTACAGTGCCGGCGTCGCGGTCAAGAAATACAGCGCGGTCGGCAATTGCAAAAATGCTGTCGAGTTCATGGGTGACGATCACGATTGCTGCGTTCAAGCGGTTGCGGATGTTCCGGATCAGATCGTCCAGACGGGCGGAATTCAGCGGATCGAGTCCGGCCGAAGGTTCATCCAGGAAAAGAATGTGCGGGTCCAGTGCCAGTGCGCGTGCCACGGCCGCGCGTTTCACCATTCCTCCGGAAAGATCTCCCGGCATCATCTCTTCCGTACCGCTCAGATCGACCAGTTTCAGTTTTTCCCGGACGCGCCGGTCGATCTCCTCACGGGAAAGATCGGTATATTCCTCCATAGGGAGGGCAATATTTTCCCGTACCGTATAGGACCGGAAGAGAGCTCCGCCCTGAAATGCGACACCGAATTTCCGCTGGATCTTCCGCCGTGCGGCCCAGGAACACGAGACCATGCTCTCCCCTTCAATCAGAATCTCTCCCGACTGGACCGGCAGAAGTCCGATCACCGCCTTCAGAATCGTGCTCTTGCCGCAGCCGGAACCGCCGAGAAGCGCAACAATCTCGCCGCGCCGGACTCGAAACGAAACATCGCGGAGCACTGTTTTTGCTCCGTACCCGACAGACACTTCCCGTACTTCAACCGCATATCCGGATTCCATCTCACACCGCCGATCCGTAAAAAATCATATTGAACATCCGGGCCATCAATGTATCGGCAACAATAATCACGATAATACTGGTCACCACCGAGGAGGTTGTCGCTCTTCCGATTCCGAGCGAATCCTCTTCCGCCTCAAATCCGCGCAGACAGCAGATTCCGGTCACAATAATGGCAAATACGATGCTTTTTGTCAGACTTTCCACAAAAAAGCGCGGCGGCACCCAGTAAACCGTCTGCGTATAGTAGGTGTGAACCGGAATGTCCAGTTCGAACGTCCCCACGATCATTCCTCCGGCAATGCCGAACATGTCGCCGAAAAAGGTCAGGAGCGGCATCATGCAAATCATTGCCAGCAGTTTCGGGATCACAAGGAAACGCCACGGGGAAAAACCCATTGTCTGCATGGCATTGATTTCCTCGGTCGCTTTCATTGTGGCAATTTCCGCGGCGAAGGCGGAACCGGCGCGGCCGGTCGCGATCACCGCGATCATCAGAGGCCCTAGTTCACGCACGATCGAACAGCCGACAAGCGCCGGCAGAAAAGCATCCGCGCCGTATTTATGCATCTGCACCGCGGACTGATAACCGAGGATAAGCCCCATCAGCAGACAGATCAGCGAACTGATCGGAAGCGCGTTCGCACCGCACATGTTCATATAGTAAAGGGTCTCTTTCCAGCGAATCCGCAGCGGGTTCCGCAGCGCAAGAAAGAGTTCTGAAATGGTTTCTCCCGTAAAAGAGATTAACTTCAGGGCATCATGGAAGACGGCGGCGGTTGCATCGCCGATTTCACAAATGAATCTGACGCAACACGAACTGCCGTTCATGATTCCTCCATCCGGTCAATCATCCTGCTGCGGCCGGGATTCCGCATTCACGCGTGTAATATGCCGTGCGCATTCGCCGCGCTCATTTTCGCCGATTTCATATTCCAGAAGGTCGCCGACGTTGAGTTCATTGAAATCAATGCCATCCAGATCTTCCCAGAAGAAAAAGAGATTTTTCGGCGAAGGTTCATTGGAAAGGAATCCATATCCGTTCTTCAGCTGGAGAATCCGGCTCTGCCGACGTTCGCCGGGAAGATGCGGAGACGTCATGGAATCGGTTTCGCCGCCGGCGTAATGAGCACCGCGTGCCGACTGCGGCTGAACTTCGTCATAATTCGGGACGGAATGCGCATAAAGATCGTCTTTCGGCATTTTCCCGCCGTTGTAATCCTCACGTGTGTATCCGCTTCCGGAGGAGTCCTTCATTCCGGTCGGGACAAACAGGGCGTTCACTTCATTGATGTCAAAACGGGAGTCCTGTCCGTCGATCACCTTGTGCATCCAGACGGGATAGGTGACCTCATTCATCATTTTTCCGGATGTCGCGGTATAACGTTCATTTCCGTTGTCGTCGATGTATTCAAAGTCCCAGCCGAGGACCATGACGCGTGTCCCGAGCGCATTCAGCTTGCGGACAAGCGGAACATAGTCTCCGTCGCTCGCGATCAGGGCGACAACATCAAACTTCTTAAAGATATTGAGTTCCAACGCCTCAAGAGCCAGACAGACATCCACGCCCTTTTCGCCTCCGCGGGTCACTGGAAGATAATGAGTTACAACACCTTCCCGCATCAGAATGTCGTCAAACATGCGTTCATTCAGCAGGATCTGGCGCGCATTCGCCTCCATTGCCGGCAGACGTCCCCGGAAGTAATGGCAGTCGACAATCTGGCAGAATTTTGATTCCACTCCCTCGAACCGTCCGGCAAGACGCTTGATAAAGTCGTGCAGCCCGGAAATGCTCAGCCTTGATCTCCTCTCATGCGCATAACAGTAATAGTTGCTGACATGGTAGAAATAATTACCATCATAAAAAATTCCAATCCGTAACAGATGCGAGTCATACATGACGTGTCTCCTTCAGAAATCCCACAATTCATTAAACAACTTAATTTGGAAAAACATCAATGAACACTCCCACCACCCCTGGGAGGCTCATTACTAAAATCATCAATTTCAAAACTCTCTTCGTCACATAAAGGTAACATACATGATTAATGAAAAAAATCAAGTATTCCGCGTCGAAAGAGTATGGAATCGTAAGAAATACACCGGGAATCGTAAGACGGACTGACAGAAAAATGGAGCGGGTGAAGGGAGTCGAACCCTCGTAGCCAGCTTGGGAAGCTGGTGCATTACCGTTATGCTACACCCGCCTGTCCTATTCTTATACAATACTCGTTTTCCCGCAGAGTTCAAATGAAAAAAGGAAAATAGAAGCGTTTTTTAACGGGAAAATGCAGAGAGAAGAGAATTTCCCTGCATTTTCCCGCATCCGTTTGCATTTTGAATCGGAAGGGGGAACACCGTAAAATCTTCTACAGGATTACGGCATACTCCAGAGCCGTGCCCGCGTACGGCTGATTCACATTTGAAAATACATTTCCGCGGATCAGAATGCCTTCCGGACGCTGGAACGGCATGGGCGGATGCTGCTCATCGGGATCGGGGTTCCAGTTATATGTCTGGCCGCAGTTGTTCGGAAAAGGCCTGTCAACCTCCATATCGACCCGGATGCCTCTGTCGCTGTCGGCGATGGTGCAGTGTTCGATGAGGGCATCGGTGACGAGCCCGCGGATGTGAATCGAACTGTTGCTGCGGATCACATGCCTCCGGACGATCTGATATCGGCTAGGTGAGACATTGCGGTCCCGCAGTTTCTTTTCTCCGAGGGCAGTCCGGAGCCATTCGGGCGTCTGTTCGCGTCGGAAGACTGTCCCGGATTCATCCACGATCCGTGATTTGCACTCCCCGTGAATCAGAAGTTTGGATTCTCCTCCGAGCCAGCGATCCACTTCCGTGACTCCGCCGCCCCAGGCGTTTCCGGCAAGGATCTCGTTCTCGAAGAACTGGTTGTACCAGCTGATTTCAAATCGGGTCAGACGGGAGAAGTCGCCTCCCGCGGGCCAGGTCCCCGAGCGGGAGAGAGAGTTGATGTTCCCGGTTCGCAGCCCCCGGTTCCGCGCAACGATGCAGCGGCAGTTCTTCGGATAAAGCTGTACCAGGGCGCCGCCATCCTCCGCCATATTGTCCAGAATCAGATGATCGCCGTTGTAGACTCCGATTTCCAGAATGGAGGAACCATCCGGCGGAACCTCCCAAGGATGATCAATCGTGACGGTGCCTTTTTCGGAATAAGAGGAGAGAAAACGAACCTGTCCGGTGCCGCGGCCGTCGACGATATAAACGGCGGTCCGCTTCATATCCGTCATGGAGCCTTTGCCCCGGAACGGGATTTTGCCGCCGATGAGATCAAAGGTCGTCTCTCCGATATTCCGGACTTTCCCGAAATAGGCGGTTCCGTGTCCGTCCAGAGTCAGGCACTCGTGGTCGCCGGAATAGAGATGGCGACTGCTGTTGCCCTTGTAATAGACGTGCCGGTTGATGGTCGGACCGAACATGGCGATATTGCAGCCGCCGGTAATCATTCCGCCGGTGAAGGTGTTGCTTTCGTAGATGATTTCCGATCCGCAGATGGAGTGCTGTCCGAATCCGCAGATCCGGTTGCCGCTGATGACGGATCCGGCGCCGTTGTAAACGTTGATTCCCTGTGCGCTGAGAATGTCGCAGTTGAGAATCCGGTTGTTGGTTCCCCAGATCGCAATGCCGGGGCCTCCCCGCTGGTCGCGCGGCGGAAGGGAGCGCTCATGATGGGTGCCGCCGCCAAGCGGAGTGAGCATGTAATAGGAGTTCGCGCGGATCAGGACATTTTCGATCCGTACATTGCTTTCCGTTTTCACGACCTCGTGCAGGGGTCCCTGCGCATAAATGGCAAGATTCTCCAGCGAAGAGTTGTTTGCACATTCGATCAGAACGGGAAGAGCCTCTTTTTTATCGGGCCACCAGAGCGTGGTCAGATTCGGTCCGGCTCCGCGCAGAGTGACATTTTCCATGACAAACAACTGCGAATCCATATAGGTCATGGGACGGAGATTGGCATCAATGCGGAACCGTCCGCGGGGAATCTCGATGATCGCCCCGCCGGGAATGCATCGCGCCCGTTCGAGAAGCTGGACAAAAGCAAGCGTCGAGTCCTTCAATCCGGTCGGATCGGCATTCGGATGGGAAAGAAGATCCAGAACGATCCGCTCATCCCGTTTCCGTTCCCGGATCTCCAGCGTTCCCGCCGCGGCCCAGGAGCTGCCGTTGAAGACCTCCAGCGGGAAAGTGCCGGTCTGCATGTTTTCCGGCACTGTCGCTTTGAGAGCGAAGCAGTCCTGTTCCTGACACGGAAACTCCTTTTTGCCGATTCGGAGCTTCGAATTCCCGGTAAGATTCAGACATTTGCCGAACAGACGCAGCCAGCTTCCGGGAAAAGCCGCATCAACTCCGCCGTCCCCCTGTTTCCACCAGACATCCGGCGCATTGACGGAAATCTCTTTCGAGACCTCTCCGCCCTGCCGGACTCTGCACTGCCATGTGCCATACCGGAATTCCGACGGAATCACCGTCTTCAGGCATTGACGGCTTTTCTGGACCGGTTTGACGGCAACCCATTTGCCTTTTGCCTCTGCCAGCTCGACAAGCGCATTCTCCGCGAAGTCTTCTCCTGCCAGCACCAGAGTCTCATCCGGGCGTACCGGATCGGAGTGCCAGAAAATAAACGGATGCAGTTCTTTCATTTCCCTACCTTTTTTCGAGTTGAATTTAAAAATTATTCTTCAGCCAGAATCATCAGCGGCCAGAGATGCGGTTTGAAATCGCAGTGGGCGCCGGGTTCCGTTGCAAGACTAAGCCCCTTGAGTCCGGGAGGAATGGATGCATCATCGCGGTCGTGCAGGAACAGTCCGAATCCGGCGACAAAGCCTTTGCGCAGGACAATCGGTTCCAGATACCGCTGATCGAATGTAATCGTAAAGACATATCCCTTTTCCGTTTTCCGGAAATCGCATTTGATTTTCTTTGCCGCCTCCTCTTTGGTCGCCATATTGACGCCGTCGGCAAGCTGATGGTAGACCTCGCGCAGGCGGTAGACCATGCCGGGGCCTGATTTCCCGTTTTTCCCAATTGAGAAATCGTAACGGTAGTCATCGTTGTCATAGTTTTTTGCCGTATTGCTTCTGGCGTTTGCTCCGCAGTCGAAGTAGACCTCAAGACAGCCGTCGTGAACGTAAAGGCAGGTTTCCGACTTTCCGCGCTTCCAGAGTTCCGGGAAGAGCAGGAACTTGTCGTCCTCCGCTTCCACACGGAGATAGAGATGATCCTTGTCCCATGCCATTTTGAATTCGGCCTTCAGGTCTCCGGGCGCGTCGGAAGCCGGCATTCGCCTGATGACTTTGCCGTCTTTGCGGACGGAATATCCCTGAAGATAGCGGTTGGTCAGGGGAATTGCCGGAATTCTGCTCCAGTCCGGCATGCCGTCCGTTCGGGGAACATAGAAATAATCCATCTTCCACTCCTGTTCCATGCCGATTCCTTTTTCCGGTTCGATCCGGAACGGGGATTCCCACCGGTAAAGTTTGCCGAACTGGTGTCCCCTGCCGCTTCCCGGAATGGAGAGAAGAGTTTCGCCGTCCGGTTTGACCGTATAGGAAAGTTTTCTCCCGGCAACGGAGAGGATTCCGGACTGCGGCCGTCCGGTCAGATTCCGAATCTGCGCGGAAATGGTTCCATCCGGTTCCGGGCGCATGGAGACGGCGAGGGCGGAAGAACTGTCATCCGTTTCCGCATTCCGGAGCGCCGAGGCAAGCAGATCGGGATTCTCCGCCCTGATGAGAAGCGGAGCGGGCGTTAGACGAATCTCCGTCACACCGTTCCGATCCGTTTTCGCGAAACGGCGGTTTCCCATCAGATCGAAAAATTCGACCTTCTGCCCGAACTTCACACGGATCAGCGGACCGCGCACAAGACCGTTTTCCACATCATGATTCACGCACCAGAGCGATGCAATGCCATATCCTTTTTTATGCCGGAAGACATACCCGCGGATTCCGGCGGCAGGTTTGACATCCGCCAGATACGCCACATCGTCGAGATGGGTTCCGAGCGTATTGACCGCCTTGCAGAGCAGAATCGGCGTCAGCGAAAGATCCATGAACGGCTGCGCCACCCAGATGTTCACAGACTGCACCTGCGGCCAGTATTTCAGCGCCGTGATATAGATACGCGCAGCGGACGACGCATGAATACATTCCCGGTTGCCCAAATCATCCGAGGGTTTCCCCTCCTGATAATGATCGTATGCGGTATCAGCCGCCCATGCGG
>CALXMJ010000238.1 GCA_944389445.1 uncultured Victivallales bacterium
TCATCATTGAACAAAAGTTGTTTCGCTGCCATAATATGTAATCTCCTGATATGATTTTTATTGGGAATCAGCCGATGACCGCAAGGATGTCGCTTGCGCTGACAATCTTGTATTCTTCATCGTCGTATTTGACTTCCGTTCCGCCGTATTTGCTTGTGAGAACGACATCGCCGACTTTCACATCAAACGGGATTTTGTTTCCCTTGTCATCCAGTTTGCCCGTTCCGAGCGCGATGACCTTGGCTTCCTGCGGTTTCTCCTTGGCCGAATCCGGGATCAGGATTCCGCCTTTGACCTGTTCCGCAACTTCGATCGCCTGGACAAGCACTCTGTCGCCGAGAGGTTGAATCTTCACACTTTTCATTCATTGACTCCTTGTTTTTTTGGTTGTTCTTTGAAAGAAAAACTTGGTTTCATTATAAAGAAGGAAACCGGATCACGATCATCCGGTTTCCCGTTTTTCATGCGGTTTTATTTGTCGTCGTCGACGATTTCAGCATCCACGACTCCATCATCCTTTTTGCCGGAGTCCGCCGCGCCCGCGTTCGGAGCGCCCTGCTGAGCGCCGGCCGCATTCTGCGCCTGCTGCTGTTTGTAGATCTCCTCGCCGAACTTCATGAGGCGCTCCTCCAGTTCCTTCATGGAGGCCTTCATGCCTTCGACGTCGTCCTTTTCGATCTCTTTTTTCAGTTTGTCGACAGATTCCTGAACGGCGTTCTTGACATCCGCAGAGAGTTTGTCGCCAAGGTCCTTCAGCTGTTTCTCGGTTTGATAGACCATGGAATCGGCTTTGTTCTTGACCTCGATTTTCTCTTTTGCGGCCTTGTCTTCGGCCTCATGAGCTTTCGCATCGTTGACCATCTTCTGGATCTCCTCCTCGGAGAGTCCGCTGCTGGCAGTAATGGTGATTTTCTGCTCCTTGCCGGTGCCGAGATCCTTTGCGGTCACGCTCAGGATGCCGTTGGCGTCGATATCGAATGTGACTTCGATCTGCGGAACGCCGCGGGGCGCGGGAGCGATGCCGTCAAGACGGAATCTGCCGATCGACTTGTTGTCAGCCGCCATATTGCGCTCGCCCTGAAGAACATGGATGTCAACGGAAGGCTGATTGTCGGCAGCCGTCGAGAAGACTTCGCTCTTCTTGGTCGGGATGGTCGTATTCCGTTCGATGAGCCGGGTGGTCACGCCGCCAAGAGTTTCAATTCCCAGAGAAAGCGGGGTGACGTCGAGCAGAACCACATCGTTGACTTCGCCGCCGAGCACGCCGCCCTGAATTGCAGCACCCGCCGCGACAACTTCGTCCGGATTGACTCCCTTGTGCGGATCTTTTCCGAAGATCGACTTCGCAGTTTCCTGCGCCTTCGGCATTCTGGTCATGCCGCCGACGAGAATCACTTCGTTGATCTTGGACTTCGGAATGCCGGAATCCTTCAGGCACGCTTCGCAGGGAGCAACCGTCCGCTGGAGCAGACCGTCGCAGAGCTTTTCGAGCTGAGCGCGTGTCAGAGTCTGCTGCATGTGGAGCGGACCGCTCTGGTTCATCGTGATGAACGGCAGATTGATCTCGGAGCTCATGCTGGAGGAAAGTTCGATCTTCGCCTTCTCGGCAGCCTCTTTCAGACGCTGGAGAGCCTGAGGATCGTTGCGGAGATCCACTCCATTTTCCTTCTTGAACTCTTCGGCGAGCCAGTTGACGACAACCGTATCGAAATCGTCTCCGCCGAGGTGAGTATCACCGTTGGTGGCCTTCACTTCGAACACGCCGTCGCCGATTTCCAGGATGGAGATATCGAACGTACCGCCGCCGAGGTCATACACGGCAATGACTTCTTCGTCTTTGGTCTTGTCCAGACCGTAGGCGAGAGCCGCGGCCGTAGGCTCGTTGATGATTCGTTTGACATCAAGTCCCGCGATGCGTCCGGCATCTTTGGTCGCCTGACGCTGGCTGTCGTTGAAGTAAGCGGGAACCGTGATGACGGCTTCCGTGATCTTCTCGCCGAGGAACGCTTCCGCATCCGCTTTGAGTTTCTGAAGGATCATCGCGGAAATTTCCGGCGGAGAGTAGGTCTTGCCGCCGGCAACGATCGCGACGTCGCCGTTCTTCGCTTCGGTCAGTTCATACGGAACGCGCTCCGCATCCGCTTTCGCTTCCGAATATTTCCGGCCCATGAAACGCTTGACGGAGAAGATCGTGTTCTTCGGATTGGTTACAGCCTGACGTTTCGCCGTCTGGCCGACCAGCCGTTCTCCGGTCTTCGTAAACGCCACAATCGAAGGAGTCGTGTTGGCGCCTTCCGCGTTCGGGATGATTTTAAACTTTCCCTGATCCATCACAGCCATGCAGCTGTTCGTGGTTCCCAAGTCAATTCCCAGAATTTTACCCATAATCAAAATCCTCCTGTCAAATCAGTTTTTTTGTTTTGTTTCACACATTCGGCAAACCCTGTAGCAATCCTGATGCCAACTTTTTCAAAAAATAATTTCACGCTCAAAAAAAAATTTTTCTCTGTCCGAGACCCCTTTCGAAGAGCTGACACACTGCGCCAAATTCAAATTCAATGAGACAAAGTGTGACACTATGACACACTTTATACAGAGAAATTTCCTTCCGGGACGAAAGGTACCCTCCCGGCTTCCGTCCCGCGGATTCTCGTCCGACGGCGCTCCGTTTTCCGGACATTCCGCCGGGAACTCTCCGGGGAGAGCGGATTTCCATACTTTTGCATCCGAATCCGGATAAAAAACGGGAAAAAACCAAAAAAAAACGATTTCGGATTTGACATTTGCATAATAGTTCTTTATAATTCGGCTAAGAGGCACTTTTCACTGGAAAATCAAGGAGGTTCCCCATGGCTATGTATTGCCCGTACTGTGACACGGAAATCAATGACAAGCTGATCGAGCAGGAGGATGGATGCTGTCCGGAATGCGGAGCTTTTATTTCCGCCAGCATGGTCGTAAACGAGGACGATGAATATGATGATGAATACGGGGATGATCTCGGCGATGACGACGATCTCGGCGATGACGACGATCTGAGCGCCATCGACGATCTGGATGATCTGGATGACGATCTCGGAGACGAGGACGATTACTGATCTCCGCCCGGTTTTCCGTTTTTCGGAAATAGTGCTCCCGTCCGTGTCCGACGCGGACGGGAGTTTTTTTCTGCTTGCGGCAAATGCGCTTCCGCAAGTGCCGGGAAAAGCGAACCACAGACACCGCTCCCGTGTCAATATCCATTGATATTTCCGATTTCCGGGCTATATTATCTGATGACAGAGAACGATCAGAACAAGGAGGAGTGTGATTATGATCTATGTACTCGCAACATCCGAACTGAACGACGGATGCAGGGAAAAATTTCTCGAAATTCTCAAAGCGAACGTACCCAATGTGCTCGCGGAGGAAGGATGCATCATGTATGTGCCGAACATCGACTATCGCTCCGGGCTCTCCGCCCAGAAGGAAGTCCGGGAAAATGTCGTGACCATCATCGAAGGATGGGAAAGCATGGATCATCTCATGGCGCATCTGAAAACGCCGCATATGGCGGAGTTCCGAACAAAAGTCGCCGGAATGCGCAAATCCTCCACGCTGAACGTGGTCACGCCGGCATAAGAAAAAAGGACATCGGTCAGTGAGAACGATTCTATATCCAGGCAGCTTTGATCCTGTCACAAACGGGCACATCGACGTGGCGCTCCGTGCCAGCTCCATTTTTGACAAAGTCGTCATTGCCGTTGCAGCCAACGCGGAGAAGAGCCCGCTCTTTACTACAGAAGAACGAATGGAACTGCTTCGAAATGCATGCAGGGACATCAGGAACATTGAAATTTCCCGATTCGACGGTCTGCTCGTCAACGCGCTGGAGAAATTCGACGCCAGCGCCGTGATCCGCGGGCTTCGAGCCGTATCCGACTTCGAATACGAATTCCAGATGGCGCTGATGAATCGCGGACTCAATGAAAAATGCGAAACATTGTTCATGATGCCCAGCCCGGAATATTCCTTTGTCAGTTCCAGGCTGATCAAGGAAATCGCCAAATGCGGAGGCGACGTCTCCTCGTTTGTCCCTCCAGTCGTCGCCCAGGCGATGCGCCGGAAATTCGGACGGGTGCCATGATCAAAATCAACACCATGCATATCGGCGACATGCCGCTGACCGTCGAAGGAGAGGAAAAAGGCGATTTTCTGGAACTCGACCGGGATGCCTATCCGCATCAGAGCGGTCCGGTGCGCTATCATCTTGCCGCGACCATGGCGGGCAACGATCTGCTTGTAACCGGCAGCGTCAAGGCGAAGATCGCAGCGGAATGTGCACGCTGCCTCAAACCATTGAATGTCAATGTCAGCATTCCGGATGTCTGCCATCTGTATGAAGGAGTTGCGGGACAGGTCGTTGATATCTCCGGCGAAATTCGCGAGGATGTTCTGCTGACTCTCCCCGTGGCGTTCCACTGCAGCGAATCGTGCCGCGGACTCTGTCCCAAATGCGGCGCGAATCTGAACGAGCACCCCTGCAGCTGCAGCAGCAAAGAGGAACCGCCGCCGGCGGATTCCCCGTGGGCAGCTCTCGATAAACTCAAATTTTAACCCCAATCCAAGGAAAGGAATGGAATCATGAATTTTACAGAAGTCTTGAACTCCCGCAGAAGCATCCGACGTTTCAAACAGGACAAAATCGAAGATGTGGTCCTTCTGAATCTGATTGACGCCGCAACGAAAGCTCCTTCCGCAGGCAACACCCAGCCGCTCCGTTATTTCATTATTCGCGAAAAAGAGCTGCTGGCGCAGATTTTTGCTCAGACGGCCTGGGGGGGCCATGTCCGTCCGGCACGGGATCCTCAGCTTGGCGTCACCTCCCCGACCGCCTTCATTGCGGTCTGCACGCAGAACCAGGGAGAGAGCGCTTCCGGATGTGCCGATGCCGGAGCCGCCATTCAGAACATTCTTCTCGCAGCGACTGATCTCGGGCTCGGCTCCTGCTGGATCGGCGCCTTCAACAAGGCAAAAGTCAACGAACTGCTGAAGCTCGACAAACTGACGGCGGTCTATCTTGTCGCACTGGGCTATCCGGCGGAAGCGCCCGTCATGGAACGGATTCACAAAGGCGAATCCACCAAGTACACTCTGGATGAGAACGATGTAATCCATGTTCCGAAATATGCGCCCGGAGACGTCGCGGAATTTTTGTGAGCGGAAGCTCTTCCCGGAGAATATTCCGAACACCAACCCCGGAAGAGTGAAGGAAAGGAAAGTCAGATGAAACGCTACCGCGTCAAAATTGAACCGGAGGAGTGCAAAGGCTGCGGACGGTGCGTCCTTGCCTGCCCGCGCGCCATCCTTCAAATGGGAAAACATCTCAACGAAATGGGATATACCTATGTCTGTGCAGCGAAAGAAGGCTGCATCGGCTGCGGTTCCTGTTTTTACCAGTGTCCGGAACCGGGCGCTGTCACCGTCTATGAAATCACCGAAACGGAAGATCGAGGTGCATGATGGAATACTTGAATCGTCTGCTGCTGAAAGGCAATGAAGCGGTGATCTAAGGAGCTCTGCTGGCTGGATGCGACGCCTTTTACGGATATCCGATCACACCGGCAAGCGAAGTCGCCCACACTTCCGCTGCGCTCTTTCCGAAACTGAACCGCACGTTTCTGCAGGCGGAATCGGAAATCAGCGCCATCAACATGGTCATCGGTGCCAGCGCCGCGGGAAAACGGGTCATGACGGGAAGTTCCGGGCTGGGAATCAGCCTGAAACAGGAGGCGGTCAGCTATCTGGCGGCCTTTGAACTGCCGGCGGTCATCGTCGACATCATGCGAGGCGGTCCCGGGCTCGGCAACATCAGCCCCGAACAAACCGACTACTTCCAGGTGGTGAAAGGCGGAGGTCACGGTGCCTACCGCTGTCTGGTCTTCACGCCGGAATCCGTGCAGGAAATGTGCGATGCCGGATACAACGCCTTCGCCCTCTGTGAAAAATACCGGATGCCCGGTTACATTCTTGCCGATGGAGTCATCGGCCAGATGATGGAGTCGGTCACTCTGCCCGAACCGACCACCTACGTCTATGATCCGGAATGGAAGATCACAAACAAAGTCAACGGCGAAGCCAACTATCTCACGACGATCTATCTGGAGAATGATGATCTGGAGCGCAGGAACAATCTGCTGCAGGAAAAGTACAGACTCGTCCAGGAAAAGGAACAATCCGCGGAGGAGTACTTCACGGAAGACGCCGAACTGGTCATGGTTGCCTACGGCATCTCCGCGCGTATCGCCCGGACAGCGGTCCGGAGACTGCGCGAACAGGGCTATAAAGTCGGAATGCTGCGTCCGAAAATGGTGTTTCCGTTCCCGGAACGCGCCCTGAAAAAAATTGTCCGGGATGGAAAGGCAAAGGCCTTTCTCTGCATCGAACTGAGTCCCGGGCAGATGCTTGAGGACGTCAAACTGGCGATCGACTGCAAACTTCCGGTTCATCTGGCGTACCGGCTTGGAGGCAATATCCCGTCCGTGGCGGAAATCTGTGAAAAGGCCGTTGCCATCATCAACGCGAAGGGAGGATGCTGATCATGACGGAAGAACGTGTGAAATTCGGGAAATCCAAAGTCTTCTTCGATACCTTCGAAAGGCGTCCCGGACCGATCAAGAAAAACATGCACTACTGTCCCGGATGCGGCCATGGAATTCTGCATAAACTCATTGCCGAAGCGGTGGAAGCTCTGGGGATTCAGGAGAAAACCATCATCATTGCCCCGGTCGGCTGTGCGGTGTTCTCCTATTACTACTACAACTGCGGAGGCATTTCCGTGCCGCATGGACGAGCACCGGCGGTCGGAACCGGATTGTCCCGGGCGCTGCCGGACGATTTTGTCATTTCCTATCAGGGAGACGGCGATCTGGCTGCCATCGGACTCAATGAGTTTCTTCAGGCGGCGAACCGCGGCGAAAACATGAGCGTGTTCTTTGTCAACAACTCGACCTACGGAATGACCGGCGGACAGATGGCGCCCACCACCCTCCCCGGACAGAAAACGGTCACCAGTCCCAACGGAAGGCAGATCGAAAACGACGGTTATCCGATCAAGGTCTGCGAAATGGTCAATGCGCTCGCCGCACCGGTCTACATCGAACGTGTGGCTCTGACCACAACCGCCAAAATCATGCAGGCGAGGAAGGCGATCCGGAAAGCGGTCGCCAACCTGAAGGAGAAAAAAGGATTCTCGCTGGTGGAGATTCTTTCCCCCTGTCCGGTCAATCTGAAGATGAACGCGAAAACGATCAATACGTTCATCGACGAGCAGATGTCCCGTTACTTCCCGCTCGGCTGTTTCCGCGACAATG
>CALXMJ010000239.1 GCA_944389445.1 uncultured Victivallales bacterium
TCCGGAACCGCTCGATCGGCGGAAGGTGAAGCTGAAGCGTAATGCCTTCCGGGGTTACATGAAATTCGTAATAATCATCGCTGCCGTTCGGCTGGATGAAACATTCGAGCACGTCGCCTGTCAGCCATGTTTTCGTATTGTTTTCCGTGGCGGAGTTGCCGATGTCGGAGTCCTCGAACGCCGCATAAATGTGAAAGGCATCCGATTCCGGGGCCATGGTTCCGATGCCGCGTTCCATCGGAATGCCTCCGTCTTTGAATGCGCGCAGGGAAAGGATTTCCCCCGGTTTGCAGATGCTGGATGCAAGGTTGTGCTGTCTGGAGTCCAGCTGGTCGATCAGTTTTTTCAGCATGATTCTCTTCCCGAAATGATTTTTTCGGATAAGATAGCGCGGAACGGAAAAAAACAAAGCCGTTTTGTAAAATTTCCTCAAATCTTTTTCCGATTCGTCGGAACGGGAAGGCTCAAAACAAATCAGGCGTGTGCGGAATCTCTTCGATTCCGTTCGAGTGGTCTTTGATCCAGAACATCAGAATCCGGACGATTTTGCCGATCTGTTCTTCCGAAAGCGGTCTTCCCGGAGGAATTCCGTGCCATTTTGCCAGACAGGACCGGCAGCAGGTTCCGGTTGCATGCTGGGCAATAAAGCAGGGATGTCCGCGCATGGGTGTCTGCTTCCCGTCGTTGAACGGATGGGCCGGGGCAAGACGTTTGCGGATGAAATCCGCGCATTGAAGTTCCACAACCGGGAATCCCCGTTCCGCCAGATAGCGCAGCTCCGTCTCCCGCAGGTGGAAGCGGGAACGGAATTTAGAGCTTGCCAGCCTTTCTTTGAGTTTCTGCCATTCTGCTTGAGTCATAGAGATTTCCTGTTTTTCCCACCCCCGGAAAATTCCGATGCGGCACCTCTTCCGGAAAAAGAAAAAGGCTGACGCTTTTGACACGTCAGCCCCGTATGCAAACCGAATTGGTTTGTTATTTGGACTTGCGTTCGAACAGAGAACGGATCTTCTTGCCGGTTGTTTCGGCGATGTGTTCTCCGAGCGCGGCGCGTTTGGCTTTGAGCTCTTCGGCCTTGCCTTCGCGGATCATCTTGAGGAATGTTCTTGCGAATTCACCGGATTCGATGCGTTTCAGAGATTCTTTCATTCTCTCTTTGACATCCGGAGTGATGATCTTGGGACCGTTGTAGTATTCGCCGTATTCCGCGGTGTTGGAGATGACGGTGTTCATCTTCTGGATGCCGCCTTCGTAGATGAGGTCAACGATGAGCTTGAGCTCATGGATGCACTCGAAGTACGCCATTTCCGGAGGATATCCGGCTTCGACGAGTGTTTCGAAACCATATTTCATCAGATCGACGCATCCGCCGCAGAGCACGTTCTGTTCGCCGAAGAGGTCTTCATAGGTTTCCTGCTCGAATGTGCATTCGAGAACGCCGGCGCGGGTGAAGCCCATGGCTTTTGCCATTGCCATCGCGGTCTTGAGAGCGTTGCCGGAAGCATTCTGCTTGACTGCGACCAGACCCGGGACACCGAAGCCGGCGAGGAAGGCTTTGCGCTCTTCGGTCGCGGGGCTCTTCGGAGCAACCATGATGACGTCGACTCCCGCAGGCGGAACGATTTCGCCGAACACGATATTGAATCCGTGAGAGCAGCTGAGGGTCTTTCCGGGCTTCATGTGCTTGGCAATGTGTTCCTTGTAGACGGGGCCGTGGAATTCATCGGGCAGAAGAATGTGAACGATATCGGCTTTTTCCGCCGCTTCGTCGAAGGACATGACCTGGAAGCCGTCAGCAACAGCTCTTTCTGCGGAGGGGCCGGGGCGCGATCCGATGATAACGTTGACTCCGGAATCTCTCATGCAAAGAGCCTGGGCGGAACCCTGGCTGCCGTAACCGATCACAGCTACTGTTTTGCCGTTCAGAACAGACGCATCCGCGTCACTGTCGTGCATGATTTTAACCATTTTACCATTTCTCCTTTTCTAAAAGTGGTTTCATCGTATCTATAAAATTAGCATTCTATTTTGTTTTTTCAACTGGTTTTGAGCAGATTCTTGCCATGATTGCAGTCTGATCTTCGGAAATTCTGCCGGGGAACAATTCTGCCGGAGCGCCGCCGAGAAGTCTGCCGATCAGCGGCATGTTCCATTTTGCCAGATAGGTTTTCCCGTCTTTCTTCCGATAGACCGCAATGGCGCAGGGGAGGGCGCAGGCTATTTTGCGCGAGGAGTTGTATCGAAGCATTTCCCCGGCGTAGTCGCCGTTGCAGAGTTTGAAGACCGCGAGAGGTTCTCCGTCGATGGTTTTCGGCAGCTGGCACTGTTCCCGTGTCACGGTCCAGCCGTCGACGGATGTCACCGCGGAGGGAATGTTGTTCACTACCCGGTCGAAATCCGCGGGAGCGGCCGTTTCCAGAATGAGGTGTGAGCGCAGGTAGAGAATACCGCACAGAAACATCAGTGCGGCGCCCCACAGGAACCCGTCGCAGAAGAAGAGGAGCCGAGGCAGAATTCTTCGCTTGAAGGAATTTTCCGTTTCCGGCAGATGTTCACAGGTTTTGTTTGACATAATCCACGGCGTTGTCGAAAATGATTTTCCCTTCGCCCCATTGCGGAAGTTTTCCCTGGAGTTTCTGAGTCTGCCAGTCGGGCGCGTTGAAGGGGGAGAGGAAGGCTTCCGGATGAGGCATCAGGCCGAAGACGCGTCCGGTTGTGTCGCAGATTCCGGCAATGTCGTTGATGGAGCCGTTCGGATTGTCGGGGAATCCGGCAGGTTTGTTTCCATCCTTGTCGGCATAGCGGAGCGCGACGAGATTTTCCTGTTCGATCTTTTCAATGATCTCAGGCGATGCAATGAATTTGCCTTCGCCGTGACGGATCGGCATGCGGATTTTGGTGATGCCCCTGGTGAAAACGCATTTGGAGTTCGGATTGGCGACCATGGTGATCCAGTCGTCACGGAAGAGTCCGCTGTCGTTATGGGCGAGCGCTGCCTGCTGGGTGAAGCGGTGTCCGTCGAGCGCGGGGACGAGTCCGAGACGGGTCAGGGTCTGGAATCCGTTGCAGATTCCGATCACAAGACGGCCGGAATTGATGAACGTGTTCAGCTCCTCATTGAGTTTGAATTTGATCTTATTGGCGAAAACGGTTCCGGAACCGAGATGATCGCCGAAGGAGAAACCTCCGATGAACGCCAGAATATGGAATTTCTGAATATTCTCTTTGCCGGAAAGCAGATCGTTGATGTGGACCAGCGCGGCTTCGCCGCCGGCGGAGCGGAATGCCGCCGCTGTCTCTTTTTCGCAGTTCAATCCGACTCCGGTAATGATGAGAGCTTTTGCCTGATTTGCCATGATGTTCTGAACTCCTTAAAAATGTATGGCTTAAAATTTAGTCTGTTTTTGTGAAGAAATCAACCTCCGTCCGGGAAAATTGTCCTCTTTCCTTGAGAAAAAAGCATTTTCCCCGGTTGAAAATAGGCCGATTGTGTGGTATTTTGCCGGATGTGACAAAGAAGGAATTTCAACAAGCATGAGAGGTGAAAATGTCCCCCGGAAAAGTTATTTTGAGCGGAGATGAAGCCGTCGCGTACGGAGCTTATGCCGCATCGGTCGCATTGGGGTCCGGTTATCCCGGGACTCCGTCCACGGAAATTCTGGAAACACTGTCGAAAATCGGCGGAAAAGCAGAATGGTCCCCGAATGAAAAAGTCGCGCTGGAAGTCGGAATCGGCGTTTCGTTCGCCGGAGGACGAAGCATTGTAACGATGAAACATGTCGGCGTGAATGTCGCCGCGGATCCGCTGTT
>CALXMJ010000240.1 GCA_944389445.1 uncultured Victivallales bacterium
GAGCAGAAAAGTCATGGCGACGATCAGGGTCCCGACCGTTCCGATATGTCTGCGGATGAGTCCGGCAGGCAGATAGTCGTTGCCCGGTGCGGCGAGTTTCGAGCCGATGACTCCTCCCGAAAGCGCCAGTTCCGGCGCCTGAGAGTGCCCGATGCCGAGCTGTTCGGTCCATTGCACCATATCCTGAGGCCACATCGCCATCAGGATCGTGATGCCGAGAATAATCGCGGCAAGGGCTCCGATGTATCCTTTGCGTTTTGTCGGAATGCGGATGAAGCTTCTGCCCAGGCAGAACAGCAGAAACAGGGTGATCGGATAGATCGCCAGCCCGAAAAGGTAAAACAGAATGCGCGCAATTTTCGCACCGACCGGCCCGATGAGATTGCGGATCGGTTCATCGCTTCCGTGTTCCAGTACGGCAAGATCCGCCTGATTATGCGACAGTATGGACAGTATAAACAGGAGAAGGAGAATCAGAATCAGCACATATCTGAATTTGAATTCTCTCTTTTCCTCTATCATTTCCCCGGGCATGCAAAAACCTCCAGAATCCGTTGATTTCATGACTAGAAAACATAGTCCGTTTCGGCGGTTTTTCAACCTGTTTTCTGAAAATATTTGACAGGAAATCAAAAGGGGGACGCCTTCCGTTTTTGACTGGAAGACGGCCCCGCCGAAGAAATCCGCGTCCCCGGGATGACGTCTCTTATTTGCCGTCCATCATGGCGGTGATGTCGGCAGACGGATCGGTGATTCCACGGATCTGGAAGGTATCCGCCAGCACTTTGGCAACTCCGGGTGACAGAAACGCCGGGAGAGTCGGTCCGAGGCGGATCCCCTTGAACCCGAGCGAAAGAAGCGCCAGCAGAACCGCTACGGCTTTCTGCTCATACCACGCAATATCGAAGGAGAGCGGAAGCTGGTTGACATCCTCCAGCCCGAACGCTTCCTTCAGCTTGAGAGCGATTACGGCAAGACTGTAGCAGTCATTGCATTGTCCGGCATCGAGAACCCGCGGAATTCCGTGAATCTCCCCGAGATTGAGTTTGTTATAGCGGTATTTGGCGCATCCGGCAGTCAGGATGACCGTGTCCGGGGGAAGTTTTTCCGCGACTTCCGTAAAATACTCTCTGCTCTTCTGGCGTCCGTCGCAGCCCGCCATGACGATGAAGCGGCGGATGGCTCCGGTTTTTACCGCGTCGATGATGGCATCTGCCAGGCTCAAAACCTGATTATGCGCAAAGCCTCCGATCACTTCTCCGTTTTCCAGTTCTTCCGGCGGCGGACACTTCTTCGCGAGTTCTATGATCGAGGAGAAATCTTTCGGCTTTCCGTTCTGCCGGTCCGCAATGTGGGGGACTCCCGGATAGCCCGCCATGCCGGTCGTGAAAATCCGGTTCCGGTAACTCTCCTGAACCGGAGTGATGCAATTCGTGGTCATCAGGATCGGTCCGCGGAAGGAGGCAAATTCCTGATTCTGCCGATGCCACGCGCTGCCGTAGTTCCCGTAGAGATGCGGATACTTTTGAAATTCCGGATAGGAATGGGCGGGGAGCATTTCGCTGTGGGTATAGATGTCGATTCCCGCATCCGCGCTCTGGTCGAGGAGTTGTTGGAGGTCGCGGAGATCGTGTCCGGAGATCAGAATACCGGGCCGCTTGCCGACTCCGGTCCGGACCCTGGTCATTTTCGGGTGCCCGTAGGCTTCCGTATTGGCGGCATCCAGGAGCGCCATGGTTTTGACCGCGATACTGCCGCATTCCAGAACAAGAGCGGTCAGAACGGCGGGATCCGTTTCCCGCGCCGCTGTCGCCAGAGCTTTGAAGAGGAATCCATAGATTTCATCGCTTTCTTTGCCGAGCATTGCCGCGTGGTCGGCGTAGGCGGCGATTCCTTTCAGACCATAGGTCAGAAGTTCCCGGAGCGAACGGACATCCTCGTTCTCGCAGGCAAGAACTCCCGCGGGGAGTTCCGGCGGATTCGCGCCGATGAATTCCTTTGCCCGGTTGATCTGGCGCTGAATGCGTTCATCGTCGAAGTTCGCGTTGGTGATTGTCAGGAAAAGCGACTGCGCGATAAAGAGTCCGAGTTCCCGGTTCGGTTCTCTGGTCAACGAGAGTCGTTTCAGTTCCCGGATCAGTTCATCCATCCGGTTTGCGGTTTCCGCTTTTTTCCCGCAGACTCCCATGAGGGTGCAGCCGGAATTCTTTGCCGTTTCCTGACACTGATAACAGAACATTCCCATGATTTCTCTCCTTCTGGTTGGATTATTGTTTGATTCGTCCGTCGATGCCGACGATCTTCACATTGATTTCCATTGCTTTGCCTGCCGCTTTCAACGCTTCCTCCACGATGGCGGTTGTTCCGCCGCAGCAGGGAACCTCCATCCGTGCCACTGTGACCGAGCGGATTTCGTGCCGTCGGAAAATCTCCGCGAGCTTCTCCACATATTCCTCCGTATCGCGATCCAGCTTCGGACAGAATACAATCAGAATTTTCCCATCCAGAAAATCCCCGTGAAAATTTCCGTATGCATGTGCGACGCAGTCCGCCGAGATCAGCAGATCGGCTCCCTCAAAATATTCCGCTGCCGGATTCAGCAGTTTCAGCTGTACCGGCCACTGGCGCAGTGCCGACGGTATCCGTTCCGGTTTTCCCTGTGCCGTTTTCAGGATTCGTTTCGCCATTGTTCCGGGGCAGCCGCAGGGCAGACTGCCGGAGCCGGTGATTTCCGGAACCGGCAATCCTTTCTCTTTCAGGAAAGCCGCAGCCGTTTCGAACAGTTTTGTTTCCCCA
>CALXMJ010000241.1 GCA_944389445.1 uncultured Victivallales bacterium
AAAGGCTATATTAGGCATGAAACGACTGATCATAGTGTTCTTACTGTTAGTTCGAGCTTTGATTTCCACGATGATAGAATCTTTTTTTTCGTTTTTTTCCGATTTCCCGATGCAAAAGCATTTGAAATTCAGCCCGTGGTTGAGTATAGTTTTCAGGCGCATGGTTCCTCGTAATACATTGTTTGCAACAAATATTACACCATGCGCTTTTTTTATTCAATGGTTCGGATTGGGAAAAGTCATTTTTCCCTTCCGAATCGGCAAAAGCCGTATTTACATTAGGTTCTGGCGGCTGTCAAGTGGCAAACGGAATAAAAGCGACCGTAGGGAGCGGTTATGCCGGATTGCCGCTTCTGACGACGGGTTCTGATGTATCTCACACCGATTTACCCACAAATTCCCGTGAAGACCCTAAAAAATGTAACGCGCAATCCGGGAAATTCAAGCGGGGAAAGCGGTTGCCGTGCGGGAAATCATGTAAATTCCCCCGTTCGGATTGGAAAATAACCCGTCACGCCACTTCCCGTTGACGGCCGCAGAGTGACCGTCTCAAAACTTTGGCAAAAAAAATGTTTTCTCTCTTGACAGGTGAGCTCTTTTGTGATATAATTATAATATACATAAATTATATCAGGATTATATCATGTCGGTGACACAAAACGTGGAAGCGGTTCTGACAGACCGTGTTCTGTCGGGAAAATACCGGGACGGGGAGAAGATCCCTTCGATCCGGGAGCTGAGCTGCGAACTCAACGCCAGTTATGTGATCGTGTTCCGGGCGATCCAGAATATGAAGCGTAAACAATATCTGGAGAGCCGGGGCAGAACCGGAATTTTTGTCCGGAGGAACGCGGAATGCAAATTTCGTTCGGATGCCCGGGAAGTTGCAGTTGTGTTTGCCGATCCGGCCAGGAATCCCCGGGAGGAATATCAGCTGGAGGTGTACACCCATTTGCAGTCTCTGCTCCGTGAACGCGGATATCTGGATCTTGCTCTGCGGTTTGACGAGACATCTCTCCGCTGTGCGTGCAATCCCGCGGGAGCCATAGTGTTTCATCAGTCGCCTCTTCTGCCCTGGTTCCGGAAAAACCGGATTCCGGTTGTTTACTGCAGCAGCATCAGCGCGGATGAGCCGTTTTCCTCCGTTTCGCCTGATTTTTATCAGGGAAGTTATGCGGTGACGGAATATCTGATCGCGTGCGGGCACAAGCGGATCGGACTGGTCTCTGCAGCGGATCCGGCCAACCGGGGAAGTTTCACCATGCGTGCAAAAGGATATGCCGATGCAATGGCGGATCATTCGCTCGAGAGTCTGGACGAGCTGTCATGGTCTGTGGAATCCTCTGCGGCGAAAAAACAGCTGGAGCGGATGTTCCTGGGAAAGCAGCCCCCCACTGCGCTTTTTGTGACCAATGACGTTATGGGAATCGAAGTTCTTCATTTTCTGCAGAAGAGAGGAATCCGAATTCCGGAGGATGTCAGTATTGCCGGACTGGAGGATATGCGCTGTTCCCGCTTTTCCAATCCGCCTTTGACAACGGCTTCTTATGATAAGCGGGTGCTTGCGGAAGAGACTGTGGTATTGCTGGAATCGCTGATCTCCGGTCGCGAAAGCGGTCCGCTGAACCGGAGAATTCCGATGAGCCTTGCTCTTCGTGGATCGGTTCAGACGATCGCTCCGTGCACGGAAGAATAAACAGGACCGCTTCGGCGGAGAAAGGAAAAACATGGAAAAGAAAAGAAATAATTATTTTACTCTAATAGAATTGCTGATAGTTATATCAATTCTTGTTATTCTGATTTCACTTCTTCTTCCGGCCCTTTCCGGGGCGAGAGCGAAGGCCAGAAGCATATCCTGCACAGGAGCTCTGAAGCAGATCGGATATCTTGTGGCGCAGTACGCGGGCGCGTCGGATGATTGCGTGCCGCCGGCCTACTATGGAAACTTCAAGACTCCGTTTATTGCTGAGATTCTGGCAGAGACTCAGCTCGGGATCGAACTTTCCAGTGTGCGTGATACGCGGAAAACGCCTTTCGGAGGATGTCCTGATGTGCCGGGATCGGATGCAAAGGAGAAACACCGGCTCGGGGATTACGGATGCAATCTGAAGCATGTCTTTCCGCCCGTGACCGAATCGGCGGGACCGATGAGACGATTCAGCCGTTTCCGTTCGCCTTCCCGGATCTTCCTCTTCATGGATTCCACGGAGAACAATGCGGATCCGGAAAACCGGAAAACCATCTGGTATCAGGATTGCCCTGCGTGTTATCCCTCCACCGGGAGGCGGACGGTTTCCCGCCGTCACAACAACCGGACCAATGTTCTGATGCTTGACCTGTCGGCCGGATCCCGGAATTTTCACGAAACAGCATACAATCTCAATTCTGTCATTTGCCCGGTCGCCTTCCCATGAGACGGGACGACGGTGAAAAACAGACAAACAGGAGGTATATATACCATGAACCGATTTCTTTTTCCGCTTCTTTTCCTTGCCAGTTCCTCATGGACTCTTTTGGGGGATGTGCTGTTTTCTCTGCCGTTTGAGCATTCCGTTCTTCCGGAGCGGGCGATGGGGGATCGGAATGCGGATATCCGCGGAACTCCGGAATACACGGCCGGAATCCGGGGATCGGGCATTCGGATTCATTCCGGAAACAGAACACGTCTCCGATATTCCCTGAAGGGAAATCTGAATCTTGAGAGGGGGAGTCTTTCCCTGTGGTACAAACCGGAGTGGAAGAAGGCGTTTATGAGAACGTCCGACCCTCGGCAATGGCGGACTCTTTTTTCGGTGAACCGGCCGCCGAAGCGTCTGGGGACCGGAGCCGTGTTCCTCTGGTGCCACGGCGATTTCCTGCGGGCGGACATCAGCGACGACCGGGATGCCTACATCGACGGAATCCAGCTCGTCCCCGGCGGATGGTATCATCTTGTTCTTGTCTGGGAAAACGGTCGTTCGGTTCTCTATGTGAACGGGAAACGGCATGAGCAGATGCTTCCGTCGATCTGTCCGCTGAAGATCGTTTCCGGGGATCCGCATCCCGAAAAGCGAACGGACCGCATCCATTCCTTCTTTGTCGGATCCTACAACGGACAGTGGGCGAACGGGGTGATTGATGAGCTGACGATTCACTCCGAACCCCTTTCCGAGGAGAAAATCCTGGCCGAGAAACGGAAAGTCCTGCCGCTCTCCCTGGAGCTTTCCCATCACTACGGCTATCCGGGGCCCTTCCGTTTCCTTCTGAAAAATGAAGGCGGAACGGAGATTTCCGCAGAATGGTCTCTGATTGCGGAGAATGGTTCTCCCGTTCCCGGCGTGAACGGCTCCTTTCCTCTGCGGGCGGGCGAGGAACGGTGCGTGGAACGGACTCTTTCCCTCTCTCCCGGGCGCTATTTTCTGGAGGCGAAAGACTCCTCCGGAGTTCCGGTCCGCCAGGAATACTGGATTCTTCGGGAAACGAATTCCCATCTGGCAAAAGGTCCCATGAAAACGATTCTTCTGGAGCGCATAGATCCTTTGGAAATCCGTTCCAATCCGGATCGTTTTGCTGCCAAGGGGACTCTTCGGGAGGGACGGCTGGGAAAGCGGCGTTATCTGGAGGCCGGCGGCGGACGATGCAACCGTTTTGCCATCCGGTTTTCCGTGCCCGACCCTGAGGGGCTTTACTGGATCGAATATGATTATCCGGACGACCGGAGGCGAACCGCGGAGGTCCTTGTGCAGAACTGCCGCAAAAACTCCTACGAACTGCAGAGCGGATACTGTACCGGCGATGAATACGAAAACAGCGGAAGAATCCTGACATCCGGAAATCTCTTTTTCGCATCCGGAAAGGACAACGCAATCCTGGTCATGACCGCAAGAGCGGATGCCCCTGCCGCCATTTCGGAGATCCGGATCCACCAAATTTCCGGCGGTCTGCCCGATCGTCTGCGGAATACCCCGGAAAGCGGAGACTCTGAGACTCGGAATGTGGGAATCTATTATGAGGATCCGGCACTCAACCTCGGATTCGGCATCGATCCCCGGATGATGCCGGGACTGGAGCAGATGCTGCAGCGCTTGTGTGCATACATGAAATTCAGTGCGCAGAATCTTCTGGTTTATCCGGTCTGCTTTTACAGCGGGCTGGTTGAGAGCCACGATTCCTCCAGGGGACATGCTCCGGATTTTCTCGACGCTTTGCTGACGGTATTCGACCGGGAAGGTCTCTCTTTCATGGGGTCCCTCAATCAGAACAATCTGCTTTCCTTCGATCACCGGAAACTGACAGAGGCCAATGTTGCCAGCGGCGTCCTTCACAGGACTCCCCTTTCCATTCTGAACACGGGAAAACCGAATCTCGGAGGCTGGCACGGAACTCCGCCGAATTTCAACGTTCTTCATCCGGAGGTGCAGAGAGAGGTTCGGGAGAATGTGAAAAAAATCCTCGCGGTCGGAAAGCGTCATCGGTCGTTCAAAGGGATCGTTCTGCATATTGCACGTCATTCGCTGCTCTCTCTCGGCGACTTGAAAGCCGGATACAACGATTTCATGATCGAGCAGTTTGAAAAAGACACGGGAATCCGGGTCCCCGCGGACCGGAACGATCCCCTGCGGGGGAAAGAGTATTACCGCTTTCTGACCGGACCGGTCAAAAAGGAATGGATCCGATGGCGCTGCGGAGAGGTCGCAAAATTCTACCGGAAGCTGGCCGGACAGATCACTGCGGAACGGAGCGATTTGAAGCTGGTGATCAATACTCTCATTCCGATGGGGGAAGTGGAGTCGCCGGATTACTGCCGGAAGGATTTTGTCGCATCCCGGGTCCTGGAGGCCGGAATTGACCGGGAAATGCTGCGTTCCCCTTCGATCCTTCTGCAGCAGTCCCTGTATCCGGCAGACTATCGCTGGAGAGCCGGACGGACTTTGAGAAAAGGGGTTTACGAACATCTCCGCACAATTGATCAGCAACGGGAATTCTACTTCCAGCTGGAAGGCGCGGTGCATCCCTGGGTTCATATGCACGACCGCTACTGGGAGTCCGCTGTCGGGGACGCCACAAAAAAGAAACACTGGAGCGACAAGCCGGATCCGTTGAAGGCCGACTGGCTGAAGGAGCAGTCCTGGAGGGTCAGCACCTTGAATCCGGCCGGATTTCACGCCATGCGTCATTATCTGGTGCCGTTCCGTTATTTTGACGTCGCCACGATTACAAAGGGCGGTTTTCTGATCGGAACGTATGGAATGGAAGAATATCTGGTTCCTTTTTCCAATGCTCTGCGGTCTTTGCCGAATGAAGTTTTCTGCGATGTTCCGTCTGGCTCCGACGGGGTTCGGGTCCGGATGTGGAAAGGGAAAGGAAAGACCTGGTTTTATGCGGT
>CALXMJ010000242.1 GCA_944389445.1 uncultured Victivallales bacterium
ATCACGCGCGGAAAAATCCGGAGGGAAAAACAGTTCCAATTCTTCGATCGCGCCTCCGTTCCGCAGATGTCCGCAAATGGTTGTCCGGAGGGTCTCCAGACGCGCGGCAACACCGGCAAGACGGACATCAATCAATTCAAATCCGAACGGTTTGCGTTCCGCCATCCACCGGTTCCGATATTCCCGGCGGAATCTGCCAACCGCTTTCTGAGCTTCTCCGCAGGAACGGACCGCTTCCGTCAGAAGGGCGATGTCATGAGTTTCATACCCCTTGCGGGCCTGAAGCGAGGCAAGAAGTTTTTTCCTCAGCGCATCCGCGAACAGCATTCCAAGCCGCCTGAGGGAACGATCCTCCCCGGAAACCGGCGGCAGATCACGGATCGCGCGAAATGCCGCGGCAAAATGACGTTCCACGGATTTCCCATCGCAGGCATGGGAGAAAAAGGCGTACATCGGATCATCGTAAAACAGCAGTTTGCCGGGACAGTTGTTCGGGTTTTCGATCTTGAGGGCCAGCCCCTCCCCCGAATTCATCCGGTCGATTGCGTTGAATCTCCGTGGTGCGAAACCTGCAATGCGCTCCAGACGCAGGGAAATGGAACGGAGAGACATTCCGGGATCCCTCATATGACAAAGCTGATGTGTCAGTGCCGCCCAGCTCGTCGGAAAAAGAGCTTCGCTGCCGTCGTCGCCCCAGAGAGTTGTCATGGAGCTCCGCACACCGTTCCGGAGTGCCGACTTCAGAAAAACATCTCCGGTCAGAGCGGCTTTCCCGCTGTTCCCGAAAAACCGGTTCCAGCTCCGGAGCCCCGGTGAAACCATCCGTTCCGCGCCGGTTTTTCCGAGACGCGCCAGATTCGCATCATGTTCCGCGCCGTCCTCCGCCACATAGTTCCAGTAATCCAGGACCAGTCCGGGCGGGATGCGCGAGAGTTCCTCATCGTTCAGCGCCTCGTTTCCGGAGTGCCCGAGGATGTAGTCGCTCCAGATGATCCCGCGCAGGCCGTTCCGCTCGCAGATCCCGGCAAGATTCGCCAGATGCCGCAGATAGATCTCCTTCGGCTTCACCGGGGAATCGAAATTGAGAGAAGTTCCATGTCCGAGACCCCACGGTTCATCCGCACCGAGATGGATCCGGTTCGAATGGTAGGGCGACGACGCCTCCAGAATCAGTTTTTCCAGGAACTCTGCCGCTCCCGGAGCTGTTCCGTTCAGGATGCGGGGTCCGTCCGAAAATTTCTGATAACGCGGATTTTTGAACAGATGCTCCAGATGCCCCAGCGTCTGGATACAGGGGAAAAGCTCGACTCCGAGCGAGGAAGCAAAGGCATCCAGCTCCCGTATCTCCGCTTTGGAATATCCGCCTCGCGCAAACCCGATCCACGGTTCGCCTTCGACTTCAAACGTATCCTCCGTATAAAGAGCAAGGTGCGAAAGACCGGTCAGCGCCATTTTCGCAATACAGCGTTTCAGAAAACCGATTTTCGGAACGCCGCCGCGGGAACAGTCGATCATTACTCCGCGGAAGGAAAATGCGTTCCGCCACGGAGCGGAAGGAAGATCGCCGCAAAGGAGGTCGCCCAGCGACTCTGCCAGTTCACAGAGAGATCCATAAAAAACAGTTGCTCCGCCGTCGGGATCCGTGCGGATGAAGTTGGAATCATCCGGAGATTTCTCCGCACGGACCTTCCAGCCGCGATCCGGAGAAAAATATCCGGGAAGCACCGTATGCAGTGCGGCACCAAAGCTCTCCGGCAGACATCCGGTACGGATCATGATGCTCACTCCAGATGATAGGTGTTGAGTTTCCGATGCAAAGTCCGGCGGCTGATCCCGAGTTTTTCCGCGGCGCGGGTCCGGTTTCCGCCGCACTCGTTCAATGCGCGCTCGATCAGCAGCTTCTCGTTGCATTCCAGGTCGCAGCTGGGCGGAGCGAGAACCGTTTTGGAGATTCCGGGAGTCACGCCCTCGCGGATGTCGATCGGCACATTGTCGATCTCAATCTCCCTGCCGCGGCAGAGCACCACCATGCGCTCGACGCAGTTGCGCAGTTCGCGGATGTTCCCCGGCCACGCGTAGGCACAGAGTGACCCCATCGCGGCCTCGGTGATCCCGATATCCTTGCCGTTTTCCCGATTGTAATAGTCGAGGAAATGCTTGACGAGCAGAGGGATGTCCTCCCGGCGCTCCCGCAGCGGGGGCAGATGGATCGAAACGACATTCAGCCGGTAAAAGAGATCCTCCCGGAACTCGCCCCGTTCCACCATGGCTTTGAGATCGCGATTGGTTGCGGCGACCACCCGGGCGTCGGAAACGATCGTCTCGGTTCCCCCGATCCGCTCGAAACTGCGCGATTCCAGCACTCGAAGCAGTTTTACCTGTATGTGCAGGGGAATTTCTCCGATCTCGTCGAGGAAGATCGTTCCGTTTTCCGCCAGTTCAAACCGTCCTTTGCGCATTTCGACCGCGCCTGTGAAAGCGCCCCGCTCATGGCCGAACAGTTCGCTTTCCAGAAGCGTCTCGGGGAGCGCGGCGCAATGAACCGCCACAAATTTTCCGGTCCGTCCGCTGCACTGGTGAATCGCCTGGGCGACCAGCTCCTTTCCGGTTCCGCTTTCGCCCGTAATCAGCACAGTGGTCCGTGTGGGTGCCACCTGTTCGACGGTGTCAAGGATGTTCCGCATCTTCGCCGAATTTCCGATCATGCCTTTGATGCTGAATTTTTCGTCAAGACGTTTTTTCAGTTCGGAATTCTCTTTTTTGAGTCTGCCGGCTTCCAGCGCGCGGCCGATGATGAGTTCCAACCGGTCAAAATTGATCGGTTTGGTCACGAAATCAAACGCGCCTTTCTTGACCGCATCCACAGCGGTCTCAATGGAACCGTAGGCGGTGAAAAGAATGCAGGGCGGCGCGGGGTCGCGTTTGAGAGAGGCGGCAAGCACATCCAGACCGCTGGGGCCGGGCTCCATGCAGATGTCGCTCAGGATGAGATCGTAATCGTTCCGGTTGATGAGGTTGATTCCGATTTCCCCGTCTTCGGCAAGAGTGACGTCGTATTCGCTGCGCAGGAATTTGCCCATGGCCTCGCGGGTTGCGCGTTCATCGTCGATAATCAGGATGGAATATCTGTTGTTTTTCATTTTATATCAGAGTCCTTCTTCCGAGGCGGGAGGGAGAATGCCCGCGTAATTGTTTGCCGGGCCGAGCACACGCACCCGGCTTTCCATCACGGGGAAAACAACGATGAAACGGGTTCCCTTCCCCTTCACGCTTTCAATGGAAAGACGCGCTCCGTGCTGGCGGATGATCCGTTCCACGATCATGAGCCCGAGTCCGTTTCCCGTGGCTTTGGTTGTGTAGTACGCATTGAAGATGCGCGACATGTCTTCCGGTGCAATCCCCTTCCCCGTATCGGAGAATTCGATGACGGTCTCCCCTTCCTCGTTCCGTTCGCAGGCGATGTTCAGCGTGCCTCCGTGCGGCATCGACTGGATCGCATTTTTAATGATGTTGTAGAACGCCTGTTTGAGCTGTCCCTCATCCGCCTGGACGGGAGGAATGTCGTTCCCCCAGAGGCATTTGACCTCTACTGAACGGTTTTCGATCTCATGACGCATGAAATTCAGGGATTCGGTCAGAACGTCCTTGAGATCGGTGTTCTTGAAATAGAGTTTGACCGGACGCAGAGCCTTGAGGAACTGATTGAGAATCGCGTCAAGGCGTTCGACCTCCTTTTTCGCCGTGTCGATCGTATCCGCCGCCTCCGCCGGATCGACCGTGTCCCGGCGGAACATCCGCTCCAGAAGCTGAAGATTCAGATAAAGACTGTTCAGCGGGTTGCCGATCTCATGCGCGACCCCTGCGGCAAGCATCGAAATGAGTTTGGTCCGTTCCGCGTCCGCCTTTGTCGCGGCACGGACATAATCCTCGGTGATATCGCTGAGAATGACGGTCACGCAGTCCGCCTTCGCATGTGGCACAATGTAAAAACGGAGAATCCGCCGTTCCGGATAGAGCACTTCGAGCTCGTGCCGTTCGGAACGGCCCGCCTCCTCCAGCAGGGATTTCCAGTCCACCCCCTTCAGAAACGACGCCACGGAAAGGCGTGACACATCGTCTGGAATACCGAGCATCCGGATTGCTGCGCTGTTCCGATATTTGATTTTCAGCCGTTTGTCAATGACCATGATCCCTTCGCTGATGGTATTGAAGATGTTTTCCAAAAACCCCTTCTCCTCCGCCAGCTTGTTGATGCCGGTATAGAGGTCGCGCGGGTCCATATGATCCAAATGTTCAATGATCTTTTCCGTTGCAGACATCCTGACACACCTTTCTTTTTTTCTCAGACAGTGACAATATGACACAAATATAAAAAAAATCAACAAGAAAATCCCATGAAAAATTTGAGATTTCCGGGAAATGGGCTACAGTATAATCCGGTAGAGAAAAACAGGAGCGGAAAAACCATGAAACGGAACAAAGCGGAACGCGGCCAGGCGATCACGGAATTCGTCACATGCCTGATCGGCATGGTCTTCGTTTTCCTGGGACTTCTTGTCGTCTCGATTCTTTCGATGGAGAATGTCCGCTGCGTGCTGGACGCCCGCTCTGAAGTTGATGTGGCATCCTCGCAGGGAAGCGCCGTGGGAGGAGGCCGGGCGCCCGAGGCAATCCTCGAATGGGACTGGGGAAAAGACAACATCCCGTTCACCGCCGATGACTCTACCGTCTCAGCAGCCGTGGCAACCTATGCGGATGAATTCGATACAGGAAACAATTCCATCACCGATGCCACCGTCTCGGAATCCACTCCGGCGGATCCCAAAGACCGGCTCTACATCAATCCGCTGAACCTCTTCCAGCTGGAAGAACAAGGGTATGCCGACGGGCGGGCGGCTTATTCCGACTTTCTG
>CALXMJ010000243.1 GCA_944389445.1 uncultured Victivallales bacterium
CAGCTCGGCATGGTGCTCTGGAACGAAACATTCCGGATTTCCTTCCGCGAATGGAGCGAACTGAACATCCATTCCGCCTGTTATGATCCGGAAAAGCGTCTTCTTTCGCTGTCTGTCGACGCGGTTCCGGGGTCCCGTCTGACTCTTTCCTCCTCAGCGCCTCCGGAACGAGTCGTGCGCAACGGGAAAACGGTTCGGACGGAACAACGGGAAAACGGATGGACTGTTCCATTGGAACCCGGTGCGAATCAAATGGAAGTTCTGTTCTGAAAGAGAGATTCTCACAGAAAAATAAGAACGGCGGAGAATTTCTTCTCCTGCTGAAATCAAAACGCGTTCCGGTTTTGCAGAGGAACGCGTTTTTTATGGCGCGCCCGGCATGGGACGGCAATCGAAGTTGCCGCCCGCAGCGGCTTACCTTCCCGGATTCGGTGCCGGTGTAAAGGTGATGCGGATTTCCGCTTTCCGGACGGCGTTTTTCAGTTGGATCGCAATTCTCTGCGGTTTGAGTCCGCCCTGATACTTTCCCGGGATCGCGGATGAGCTTATCGTGAACGGTTCTCCGTCTGTGTCGATGGAAGCGATCAGTTTCGCTCCGGAAAATTCGAGTTCGAGAGTGTCCGGAGAGAGCTGTTTATATCCTCCGAACGCGATGAGAGCGGTTTCAAACGATTCCGGTTTTGAGAATTCCACCGTATCGGTGACGGTAAAAGAACCGCTTTTTTCTCTGGAATAGAGAAAGGAACGTTCCAGTCTGGTCATGGAGGGAACGCGGTAGGCTTGCCGGATGTCGAGTTTCCAGAGAAAGGATCGGCTGTCTTTTTTTTCCTTCAGCAGAAGCGCTCCGGTTTCTTTGCCGGGAACCTGAAGCTGTCCGGCGGGACGGGGAACCGGATGACCGAAGGAGTTCATGATCGGATTCTCATAACGTTTCGGGCCGAAGGTCCAGGCGTTGTAGACCTCGGGACCCGGGTCGCCCGTCACAGGGGCTTTTCCATCCACGACGACCGTATAGCTGCCGACATCGTTGTGATTGTGCAGTTCGTCATTGTGTCCTCCCTTGACCGCCGCGGCAATGCGGCAGGCTGAGGATTTGCCCGGACGCATGACCGCCACTGCGCCGTCCGGGAAAATGGAAATTTCCTCCAGAGTTTCCTTTCTCGGCGTTTCCTGGGCATTCGGTTTGCAGAGTTCCGCCGGCAGGAGGAGTTCCGGGAACCATCCCAGCGGCTGACGTTTTTCCGCTTGTCCGAGCTGGAGATCGTGAAGGTCCAGATACTGTTCCGCGATCCGGGTTTTGTAGTTGCAGTCGGCGAAGGCCGGAAGCCATCCGCCGCCGATGACGATCCTCTCCGGGTAGGTGGCAGGAGCTTTGGTCGCAGACTGTTCCAGAAGGTTCACGTTGCGGTCGGTGGCCAGATAGATCATCGCCGCCATGTAGAGATAGTGTCCGAACCCGTAGTTCCAGTAGGCGGCGCCTTCGGAACAATAGCCGTCCGGAAGAAAACTGTCCAGGAAATATTTGCTGTAGTCGAGAACGGTGTTCAGCATCCGCAGACGTTTTTCATAATCCGGTTCCACGGCAAGAATGGTTCCCGTGATTCCGGCGAGACAGACCGCGTTCCAGTTCATTTTCCGCTTCATCCACCAGAAAGGTGCGCGCTTCCCGATGCTGATCTGATAAAACGGATCAAGGATTCTCCGGTTCAGTTCCTGCTGCAGGCGCAGGGCTGCCGCGGGAGAAAGATCTTTTCGGAAAAGCCCGAGAACCGTTGCCAGACGCCATCCCATGAGAGACGATGCCAGATCAATTTCAACATTCTTGCCGGAAAAGTTGATCAGTTTCTTGTCATGTGCGGGAAGCACCCAGGTCGGGAAATCGCATACTTTGAGAACGAGTTCTTCCAGTTTCTTCAGATAGGCATGCTTTCCCGTTGTGTAGTAAGCGGTGGAAAGCATGGCGATTGCACGGGTGTACTGGTCGTATACCGCCTGGAAACGGCTCCGGTTCCCCGTCTTCTGAAAGTCCAGATACAGGTCGGGAAAGGGAAATGGAAAGCTCTGCGCCAGATATTGATCCGCCCGCGCAATCGCGGTCTTTGCCGTGGCGGATGCGGCAAGTTCTTTTTTCCGGGATTCCGAAAGATTCTTTCCGGCAAACCAGGGAGTTTTCGAGAGGGTTTGCTTCAGCAGCGCCGTCTGATCGGCCGCGGCGGAGAAAAACGCCGCCGCGAACGCGATGAGGAAAAGAACTGTTTTTTTCATGGATCGGAAACCTTATTTGTCAAGAGCCCACCAGTTCTGGCTCTGCGAAGCGGTATACTGCGTTGCGTTGTACTGGTATTCCGCAAGTTTTCTCGCATCGACATGTCCATCAATCCACAGGGTGTTCGCATATCCGGAGTGGACGAAGGCGACCAGATAGTTGAGCGATGCCTTGGAGCTGGCATAGGTGTTCCAGGATGCAACGGTTGTTTTTCCTTCATCGGCTCCGCCGTCGGCGATGTAGAGCTTCTTCGAGGGATTTCTGATGTTGGAGAGCTTGATTCCTCCGGCTCTGCCGCCTTCCGCCACCGTTCCGCCGGAATAGACCGTTCCTGCAAAGACGTTGATTCCATAATTTGCGGAGAAGTTCCAGTTCCCGCTCGGAGAATAATACAGCGGATTGGCTCCGCAGAGCAGTGGTCCCGGATTCGGTTTTCCGGAGTTGACGGAAGGAACTTTCGTTCCATTGTTCATGTAACCGTAATAGGCAAAGTACCAGGTGGTATCAAGCGTGTTGCCTTTGTAATAATAATTCCGGTTGTTGGTGATGAGATAGTCATTGTATTCGCTTGAATACATGGCGAGCCCCTGTCCGATGCTCCGGAGATTGCCGGTACATTGGATGGCTCGCGCTTTGTCCCTTGCCTGATTCAATGCGGGCAGGAGAAGTCCCGCAAGGATGGCGATGATGGCGATTACGACGAGGAGCTCTATGAGTGTGAAATTCCGTTTTTTTCATTGTTCAGTCCTTTCCCTTTGTTGTCCGCGGAAGGGCACATCCCTTGCGCAGGATTAGTTCACCGTCGAGCATAATTGGTTCTTTTGATATTGTTTTTCCTTTGAGAATATGAAAAAGCTGTTCCACAGCTTTGACACCGACTGCGCGGCGGGGTTCGGTCAGAATCGTGTACCCCTGCGGCGATTTTCTGCTGAACAGATCGCTTTCTCCCCATACAATGACGGAAAGTTCCCGGGGGACGGCTATCTGTGTTTCCTCCATAAACTTCTGGAAGGCCGGATAATGGATGCTGGAAACGATCATGGCGGTAAGCCGCGGATTCTGCTGCCATGCCTTCGCAATCCGGTACCAGTTGGAGGGATCCGACTTCGGCAGCGAAAGAATGAACTCGCTTACATCCTGATCCTCCTCATAGAGGAAAATTTCCCGCAGAGTCTGCTCGCGCTGCCGATACACATCCCGGGTCGGGAGAAAGTCGATCAGCAGAATATTCTGATGACCGATGGTGCGCAGGAATCTGCCGGCCTGCCGGAGCGCCGCGGGATAGTCGCAGCTGATGGAGGGAATCCCTTCCATTTTCCGGTTGACCAGCGCCTGAGGAACGCCATTGTCGCGGAGGACCGCTGCCAGATCGCGTTTTTCCGGCAGAAGACGGTCCCAGATGATACCGCTGATCTCTCCCCGCTGAAAACGCTCCAGAAGGTGTTCCGCGTCATGCTTCTGATTTCCCGGGATCATCTTGCTGCCCCGGAGATAAGCTTCGTTCATGACGCTGAGCATCAGTTCCCTGTCGAACAGGGGGCTGTCCCCCGGTGTGCCGCAATACTCCGGAAAGAGAAGCAGAATCGTTCCAGTCCCGGCTGTTTTCGGCTTTGAACGGGATGCGGCATCAAGAACGAACGTCCCTTTTCCGGGAATCCGTGCGATCAGTCCGCTGGCGCACAGCATGCCGAGTGCCGAACGCAGCGTCTGAAAACTGACTCCTTTCCTTTTCGCAAACTCCAGTTCGGGCGGGAAACGGTATCCGGGCGGAAAAACTCCCGAAAGAATATCCTGTTTCAATTCCCGAAACAGAATGTCCTTTTTGAATTCCAGATTCATGTCCTGCCTCCTTTGCAAATCTTATCAAATACTATCAAATACTATCTGATACTATCTGATACTATTAATTATAAGCGATAAGGGCGTTTTTGTCAAGAGGGGGAATGAAAAAAAAGTGCTTTTTTATTGTTTTTTTGTTTAAAATCCGTCGAAGACGGGAACGTCATTCGCAGCTGGAGCCCTGTGGAAATGTCCCTTTGGGGGGAGCGTTTCCGGGAATGCGGACGAGTCCGTCGTAAATGTCTTCGCTGAGATGAAGCGGCTGCAAGTGTCTGGTGACGGTTCTCCGGGAGATGCCAAGCATTTCCGCCAGATCATTGACACTGAGTTCCTCGAAAAAGAAGCGGGCCCGGATTGTACGCCAGCGGGAAGGGTCTCCCGCTGAGAAATCCGCCAGAGCGATCATTCTGCGGGCCGTCAGAATCCGTTTGTTTGCGGCTTCCCAGCCTCTTGTTTCCGCGATCCAGCCCTCGGAAAGCAAATCATGAGGAGTAATGATTTCCGGGAAGCTGCTTTTTCCGACGGACCTTTGCCGTTTTGTGTCCGGCAATGCGGGGGAAACGTTTCTGTTCCCTGATCCTGATGCAGTGTTTTCCGGGCTGGCAGCGGAAAACCCGTTCAGCTCTTTCACCTTCTCTTCTTCTTTCATTTCTTCTCCTTCTTGAATTTGATATTTTTGTGCTGTATAGCACACTTTTCCCGAAAAAAAATTCCTCCCTCTTTGGGATCAAAGGATTTTTTTGTCACTTACATTAAAATAAAGCCTCTGATCCTCTCGAAAGAGGTAGGTCTCTCTTATAATTATATGCTATAGAGCATAAAATGTCAAGAGGGATTCTGAAAAAAATTGATTTTTTCCGGGGAACGCATATATTTTCCGGAAAGGTGTTTTTCATATCGGAGAGTTTGTCATGGGATGGATTGAGAAGACGAAAGAAGCTTTTGCAAAAGCGGTTGAAAGAGAATACAATTTGAACCGTTATGCGGAGAAAATCGGGGTATCCTATTCGATTGTCAACCGTCTGAGAAGCGGGAAGACGCAGTTTGAAAAGCTGGATCTTTCCACGTTTTTCCGTCTTTTCCCCGAGATGAGGATATTCTTTTTCCGAGAGGAATATCCGGAAAGATCCAGCGTCAAAATGAATACGATTGAAGTCGGCGGACATGTCTCCGGGATGATTCTGCAGAATCAGAGGAATGCATCGCCGAAGCCGGTTTCTCTGAAGAACGAACCTCTCCGCGAGCATTCGAACGGGCATTCCGGCCTGGATCCCGTTCAGCTTGCCAGAAATCTGCGCAGGGACGACCGCTTTACCGCGGAGGAGAAGTTAAAATTCCTGGATTTTCTTGACGAACAGAAATAACATTTCCGAATCCGACTCACTATAATTTCCGGTAACCAACAACCAAAAGGAGGTTACCGTGAAGTTGAAACTCTGCAACATCAAAGTCGACGGCAACGTCGAACAGCCCATCAACCAGAATCTTGTCATCAACCTGAAATGGCTCGCAATCGCCATGATTGTCCTGGCGCTTGCCGGCGTTTTTCTGTATGTCTGGTGGAATCGCTCGTCCGATTCGGAACGATACTGGCTGACCGAAAGCACTGGAAGAATCCACAAGGAAGGGTGTGTGTATTATCAGAAGACAAAAGGCCGTTTCGTCACGGGACGGAAAAACTATCTCCTTTGCCGGAGATGTTTTGGAATTCCGGCGAAAACACAGAAAAAATAAGACAATCCCGCTGGAATTAAAATAAGAATTCCTTTTGCCGGATGGAGAAAATGGTCCCGCCGGTCCTGATGTTATCAGAAAACGGGATTTTTCCGATTCTCAGGATCTGCGGTTCCATCTTTTTGCGTCTTGGAACGGTCATTTGCCTTCAGGCAGACAGGACCTCCATGTTTCTCTCCGGCATTGTATCCCTGCCGGACTCGTTACGGGATTCCGCCGGGAGGCTGTTAGAGATATCCGGGAGGGGCGCTTTAACTCTGACGTCCGTCCGGTGAGAAGATTTCCTGCCGGCTTTTTGCGGTTGCAATTGATGTTCTTCATGCTATATTAGACCGGCTTTTGCAGAATATCATGCTGTTTCGTTTTTCCAGATGCAATTTTAAGAACCGTTCGGAGTTGTTATTTTATGTCGGGAACTCATTTTGATCCGCATGAAAGAGAGGAAACAGGCAATCGGCGAGTTCGCTGGAACAGAAGAGCTCTCATCCTTCTGATCTGCCTTCTGGTATTCTGCATCTTTCCCGGTCTTTTGTTTTTCTTCTGGAAAACCTATGGAAGGAATGGACTTCTTGCAGGAATCGGCTGTTTGTTTTTTCCTTTTCTGCTTCTTCTCTGGATTGGATGCGTCTGGTATGCGGATCATTTCCCCAGTTCAGGAGAGCATCTGGAGCAGGTCGACTGGCTTCCCGCGGAAGCGCGCGACATTTCCTATTACAAATCGTATACCTATACGGCGTATGAATTTAAAATTCCGGAGGAGTCTTTTAAAAAACATGCGAATTCTTCCTGGCGTTTCCGGGAAATCCGTGAGCCGGAAGTGATCCGCAGATACAATTATATCCGGGAATATGAAGAGTACCATAAAAATTACCGTGAATTCCGGTATGAGGAATATCGGCGTCTCCAGGAACGTACCACGGCAACGGTGAAAAATGGAATTGTCGCCCGCCACAGACAACGCAACGGCGGCGGTTATCATGCAGTGTATGACCGGGATACAGGAACCGCCTACGTTCAAACCAATCCCCGCTAGCGGATTCTCCCGGTCGTTTTTCCGGGCAGCCGGTTTCCGGAAATGTCCGGAAGACCGGGAGGCCGAAAGATTCTCCGTCCGCTCATTTCGACGGGAGAATCTTCCGATTGCTGTTGCTTTCTTTATGGAATCTCATCGAAAACCCGGACATGATCGACTTCGAAATAGTCCGGCAGGGTTGCTTTTTCCAGCAGAGGATCATATGTCCCTGTTTCCCGATATCCATGACATTCCGTGGAGATCAGGATGAACTGTTCCGTTTCCGAAACCGGGCCGACAGAAACACTTCCCTCTTTCAGCCAGCCTGCATCCTCTTTTTCTTTGACAACATTTTTCAGAAAGGCTTTTTCCGGAGGAACGACGGTTCCGATCAATTTCCGGTCAGCATAGAAGCGGTAGCCGTCGCGGCTCCAGTCGACGCCGTAGTAATGCCATCCGTCCTCGGTTTCCTTCCAGTCCCAGGAGAAATGTCCGGAGCCATGATGATCCCTGCCGTAGCCGCCCCAGAGATTTCCCCCGATGATTTTTCCATCCTTGTACTGACGATAATTCTCCATGATATCGCATTCGACTCCGGCAAACTTCGGGTTCGGATGCGATCCGACACCCGGAGCCTGAAGCCAGAAAGCGGAGTGCCATCCATCGCATTTCGGCAGTCGGCATCGGATTTCATAATACCCGAACCGATGCATGAATTTCGGTTCCTCCAATTTCCCGAACGGCCAGAATCCGGAAGTATCTTTCGGAATGTCATAAGTAAGAGAACCCGTCTGAAGATGCGGAGAGCAATAGATTCCATCCTTTTTGATCAGATGGAGCTGAAGATGGCTCCTGCCGTCAAGGACGACACCTTCCTCTGTAAAAGCCGGAAAACGCTTTCCCCAGAAATTAAGCCGGAATCCCCATTTGGAACGGTCAAGTTCGGTCCCGTCGAATTCATCGCTCCAGACGAGTTTCCAGTTTTTGTCTTCGGGCAGAAAGCTGTCCGCATGTTGTTCCACCTGAAATGCCTTCATTTTTCATCCTTTCTCTCTTGAAGTTTTTATGACAATATATTCCATTCCCCCACGCAAAGATCTTCTTGTAAACAGAAAAAATATTCAAAAAAATAAAAAAATATTAGAAAAAGTAAAAAAGCGTCCGCAGGATGCAGGAGTCGAAGGCTCGGTGCCGGCCCGCGACCCGCTCCGGCCCGGCGGAATAAGCCGGGCGGTCGAAGAAGGGAATCTTGAGTATTCTTCTTTACGAATCCGGAGATGTCATGCTCCGCGCAACCTGCGTCCTACCGCCGGACAGCGACAGGGATACTGTCCTTGTACCGAGAAAAATGCAGCCGCATATTTGCGAAAAAGATTTTGAATCCCCCAGCTGCGGAATGACATTCCGGTTTTCCGTGCAGCCGGCTGAGTGGAGAAGGCGCTTTTCATTGCCGCCATTCATGACTTCTGCCCGGGAAATGGGAAAGCTCTGTAGACGGCTGACAGAAAAGAGGTTTCATGAAGAGAAAAAGACAAAAAAATCCGTCCGGGGAAGAACGCCGGACGGATGAAAAATCGAACGTTTCGATTACTTGAGAGCGTTTCCGGAAACCTGAACGGATTTCAGGGAGATCAGGAAAAGCCAGGAAGAGGAGGTTGCGCTGGAAAGATCCGTGACTCTGGAAGCTTCGAGATCCGCAGCTTTCTTGCTGAGCATGCTGACTGCGTTGTCGATACGAACCGTATCCTTGAAGACCGCGCAGGTTCCCGGAGTTGCTGTGCTGCCCGTGAAGAGCGGCAGGATTCCAAACAGGTAAACGCCCCAGACATCTCCGTTGAGATGTGCGATGGTCTCCAGATCGTTGCTCTCGGAGAGTTTCATGTCATGCAGATTGGTCCCCGTTGAGACGGAGGAGCATGCCGTGAAAAGGACGGAGAGTGTGACAGCCATTGCAGCCGCAAAAACTTTTTTCATCATTTTCTTGATTCCTTTTTTGTTGATTTGAACTCTTTCAAACTGAAATCCTCTGACAATTTACATCACTTTGCGGATGATGCAAGTCTGGAATTCTTATTTCTCGACAAGAATGTTGTCAATCAGACGCGTTTTTCCGAAATAAACCGCGACCGGGAACATCATTTTGCCTCCGATCCGTTCGATCGGTTCCAGCGTTTCCGCATCGACCGCTTCGATGTAATCCACAACTCCCCCCGATGCTTCGATTGATGCCCGGAGATCGGCAAGGAGCTTTTTCAGATCGGCAGCGCCGGATTCGATTTCCGCTTTCAGTGCATTCAGTCCGCGCGAGAGGGAAAGGGCGTTCCGATGTTCCTCTTCCGAAAGGTATTTGTTGCGGGAACTTCTGGCGAGTCCGTCGGGTTCGCGAATGATCGGGGAAATGACAATCCGGATCGGGAAGTTCAGGTCACGGACCATGCGCTTGATGATCCGCGCCTGCTGCGCGTCCTTCTGGCCGAAGACCGCAATGTGCGGCAGCGTTGCAAGAAACAGTTTCGAGACGACGGTTGTCACGCCCCGGAAATGAGTCGGCCGTGTTTTTGCGCAGAGCCCGCGCGAGAGTTTCTCTTCGACCACCCATGTGGAACTGTCTGCCGGATACATTTCCGCCGCGGTTGGCGCAAAGACCGCATCCACCTGTTTCTCTTCGCAGAGTCTTGCGTCCCGTTCGAAGTCGCGGGGATACTTGTCGAAATCCTCGTTCGGCCCGAACTGGGTCGGATTGACGAATATGGTGACAACAACGGTATCGGCTCCGGATTTTCTTGCCGTGTCGATCAGGGAAAGATGGCCTTCATGCAGGAATCCCATCGTGGGAATTACACCGATGGTTGCGCCGGAGCGTCGTTTTTCGTCCGACCATGCCTGCATTTCCGCAATCGTTCTGATGATTTTCATTCTGCTTTTTCACGCTTTCATTGATTTGCCCTGCGGATACGCTCCGCAACGGATTGTTCGTATGCCTTGAGATCCTTGATTTCCACCTGCGCCACGCCGCTTTTCATCGCGGCCTCGGCGACGCCCGCCGCTACGCGGGGCACGACTCTGGGATCGAACGGTTTCGGAATCACATAAGTGTCTTTCAGCGGATTTTCCCCGTCGAAGACTCCGGCTGCGGCATCCGCCGGATACGCCTCCTTGAGGATGGCGAGGATGTCTTCCGGAATCGGTTCCGAGGCGATCTCCGCAAGCGCGCGGGATGCGGCGAGCTTCATTGCCTCGTTGATATCGGTCGCCCGCACATCCAGAGCTCCGCGGAAGATGCCGGGGAATCCGAGGACGTTGTTGACCTGATTCGGGTAGTCGGAACGGCCCGTGCCGACAACAGCGGCTCCCGCCGCCTTCGCATCCATCGGATGAATTTCCGGATTCGGATTCGCCATCGCAAAGACTACAGCTCCCCTGTTCATGGAAGCCACCATCTCTTTCGTGAGAGCTCCCGCGACGGAAACGCCCATGAAGACATCCGCTCCGCGAATCGCTTCGGCAAGCGTCTTTTCGGAAATCGGACGGGCGAAGCGGGCCTTCTGTGCGTTGAGGTCGGTTCTGTCGCTTCGGATGGTTCCTCTGGAGTCGCAGAGAATGAAGTTTTCGCGTTTTGCTCCCGCGGCGATGTAGTATTCCGCGCAGGCGATTCCGGCGGCTCCGGCGCCGTTCATCACAAATTTGCATTCCCCGATCTTTTTGCCGACGAGTTTCAGCGCGTTGAGAATTCCGGCAAGGGAAATGATCGCGGTTCCGTGCTGGTCATCGTGGAAGACGGGAATGGACATTTTCTGCTTCAGCGTCGTTTCAATTTCAAAGCAGGCGGGTGCGCCGATGTCTTCCAGATTGATCCCGCCGAAAGAAGGTTCCAGATATTTGACGGCCTCAATGACTTTCTTCGGATCGGTTTTGCCGTTCTCCTGGAAAACGGAACCGAGACAGATCGGAATGGAGTTGATGTCGGCGAACTTCTTGAACAGAACGCTTTTGCCTTCCATGACGGGCATTCCGGCTTCGGGACCGATGTTGCCGAGTCCGAGAACGGCGGTGCCGTCGCTGACAACCGCGACGCAGTTGCCGCGTCCCGTATATTCCCACACCGCCTCCGGATGATTGTGGATCTCCATGCAGGGGACCGCCACACCGGGCGTGTAGGCAAGAGAAAGATCATACTGCGAGTTGCACGGCTTGGACGGCTGCATGGTCAGCTTTCCATGCGGATTCTGCGCATGGTACGCAAGCGCGTCCTGTGCGAGTTTGGTTTTGGGATCGGGATTGGACATGGTTTCCTCCAGATGTTTTTTATCGTGAATTAGACAACTAGTTTGCGGACCGGAATGCCCCGCGCGGCAAGATACTCCTTTGCCTGCGGGACGGTATAGGTGCCGAAATGAAAGATGCTCGCGGCAAGGACGGCATGCGCATCGCCTTTTGTGAAGACCTCGTAGAGATGTTCCAGATTCCCTGCTCCGCCGGAGGCAATGACCGGAACGGAAACGGCATCGGCGATGGTTTTGGTCAGTTCAAGATCGTAACCGTTCTGAGTCCCATCGGCATCCATGCTGGTGAGAAGGATCTCCCCGGCGCCGAGTTCCACGCCTTTCCGAGCCCATTCGACGGCGTCGATTCCTGTGTTGCGCCGTCCTCCGTGGGTGAAGACTTCCCAGCGGTGTTCGCCGGGGACGCGGCGGGCGTCGATGGCCAGAACGATGCACTGCTTGCCGAAACGCTCGGCACCCGCCCGGATCAGATCCGGATTGGCGACCGCGGAGGAGTTGACGGAAATCTTGTCCGCGCCGGAATTCAGCATCAGGCGGATATCCTCAACGGACCGGATGCCTCCGCCGACCGTCAGGGGGATGAAGACGTTTTCCGCAGTCCGGCGGACGACATCATACATGGAGGCGCGATTGTCGCTGGTTGCGGTGATATCGAGAAAGACGAGTTCATCGGCGCCCTGCCGGTCGTATTCGATTGCCGCTTCGACGGGATCGCCCGCGTCGATGAGGTTGACAAAGTTCACGCCTTTGACGACGCGTCCTCCGGTGACGTCGAGGCACGGAATGATTCGTTTTGCCAGCATGCTCCCATCCTTGCATTCAAAAGTTCTGAGTTCATCTGGTAATGTATCACGGAAACGGGAAAAAGTCTATCCTGTTTTGAGAGAAAAGAGGGACAATCCCGGTTTTGGGAACCGGGTCCCGCCGTTCCGGAACGGCGGGACGATGCGCTTTTATTTCGCTGTTTTGAAATATTCCATCAGAGCGCGGCCGATGACCTGTTTGCCGCGTTCCCCGGAGTGAACGTAATCACGGCTGTACCACTCGTGCGGTTTGCCGGAGGCGTAGAGCCAGGTATAGGTCGGCGTGGAGAGATCCCAGAAGGCGACGCGGTTCCGGCGCGCCATCGCCGGCAGAGTCTTCGGATCATAGCCGCCGAGAACATGCTGATCTTTCGCAAGCTCCCATTTCCGGACGGGGAGGGGCTTCTCCGGATTGGCTTTGTCCCACGGACGGGTGTCGACTGCGAGGGGGGCGCTGAGAACCAGAATTTCAATATCCTTGTAATGGGCTTTCGCGGCGCGGATCACGACTTCGATCGCCTCGGTGCCGTTCGGATGGTACGGTTTGCGGTAGTTGGAGATTCCGCCGATGACCAGCAGATCGGGTTTCTTTTCGTCCAGCACATACTTTTTAAACTGGTCTGC
>CALXMJ010000244.1 GCA_944389445.1 uncultured Victivallales bacterium
CCGTTCTTCAAGGACAGCGAAAGATCATCCGAAAACTTGTACATGGATCCAAACGCCGCGTGCATTCCGTTCTTCAGGGAAAGCGAAAGACTCTGATTCGGCGGAATCGCAAACGGAAGCGTCTCCCCCTGCCCCGTCTTCAGAGTGCCCGACTGCTCTTTGCCGGTCAGATTCACAAGCTCGGCGTGAAGAGTCCCATCGCCACCGGGCACGATTTTCACATCTGCATTGACCTCTCCTCCGACCGCCTCGCTCTGTTTCAGCATCTCCGCCAGAAGCGCGGGATTCTTCATGCGCAGGAAAACCGGCGCCGCATTCAGCGGCAGAGTCACAAAACCGTTTTTCCGTTCATAAGGACGCGGATTCCCCATAAGGTCGATGAACTCAAGCTCATTCGTTCCGACCTTCAGGGTCAGAGACGGGGCGGCGATCAATCCCTGCTCGACCTTCTCGCCGATGTACCAGACTGCCGCGATCCCTTCCCCCTTTTCATTGCGGAATACATACGCACGAATTCCCGCCGCCGGACGGATATCCGCATGGAACTTCGGATTCCCGAACAGATTCCCCAGCGTGTTAATGGCATTCAGCATCGCAAACGGAGCCAGATGCAGATCGAAAAACGGCGCATTGCGCCAGAAATCCCAGTGCTGGACCTTCGGCCAGTATTTGAGGGCGATCAGATAGCCGCGGGCGATCCATGCGGCCTGATTGTATTCGCGCAGTCCCCAGTCGTAACCGGGTTTTCCGCCCTGCCAGTTGTCACCCCACCAGGTGGCTCCCCATTCGGGAACATAAGCGGCGATCAGATTGAACGCCTCCACAAAATAGATCGGCTCCTTCTCATAGCCGTATTTCTTCAGCATGGAGATGAAATGGGCGCAGACATCGCTGTCGAAATCATCGGGTCCCGCCGCGGTTCCGTCAAGCGATCCATACGGATGCGTCGCGAAGGCATCCCAGCGGATCATTCCGGCTGTGGCGCGGATCTTTTCCTCCGTTTCACGCCGTCCCCAGATTTTTTTATACGCCTGCGTCCCCGCATCGGGAAACACTTCTGCACGGGGATTCGCACGCCGGACTCCGCGATGAAACGCCGCAAGCAGTCTGGCATACTCATCATAACGGTTGCTGCGCAGCATGGCGGCGGCTTTGTCGATCTCTCCGGTCAGCGCCCAGCGGGTGGCCTCCGGAGCGTCCTTTGCACAGACATATCCCATCTCCTCGACTTTTTTCAGAGCTTCCGGCGTGGCTCGCTCCAGCTTCCGGAAATCGTTTTTCAGATAGTTCCGGTACTCCTGAAAACGAGGATCCGCTCCCTCGTGACTGTGCACCATGTACAGCAGATTCTCAATGCCGTATTTGTCCAGAATGTGATTGTCAGGACCGTTGATCCTGCCGTACACGGTCGCGCCGACTCCGCTGACCATGAAAAGACGGCCGAGGTCATCCGCCCGGGAAATTCTGCCGATGGAACGCATCTCCGTGCCGAACAGATTTTTCGTCGCATGTTTGTTGCGCAGGAATTTCATCCGGGAAAAGCGATAGTAATCGTAATAAGGCTCTCCGTGTTCCGGAATAAACTTCGCACGGACAACAAAATTGCCGAGTCCGATATCCGGTCTGTCAAATGGAAGTTTGATCGAATCGCCCCCCTTCACGGAAAAAATCCGCGTCCAGAGGACTTTCCGGTAATAGTCGATCAGAGTCAGTTCCACTCTGCCGCGTCCGCCGAATACATCGAACACGGCGTTGACAGGCGTACCGGCGTTCAGAAGATTGTCGGGATCGCTTGTCCGCAGCAGGCCGTCGAGAGGAGGTACGGAAAACGCCGTCGCCGAACTTCCCTCCTCCAGCTGGAGATCGTCGATCCATACGCACCCGTCGGAAACCGCCCGAAGCATCAGCCCCACGCCCCCGTGATCGTAACGGAAAGTCATGGCGTAACGCTTCCACTCGCCCGTCAGAGCGTGAGTCGTCTTTTCCGCATGTTGCGAGGAGTACTGATGGCGAAACTGGGTGCCGGAAAACGAAAACGGAGAAAACACGAGCTCTCCGCCCTTTTCGCTCTTTGCATAACAGCTCATCGTATAGAACTTTCCCTTTTTCATCGGAATGGCAAAGGTGACGATCGGAGCGGATTTCTGCTGCACCGGACGGATCAGCAGACATTTTCCGCCGCCCCTTCCGTTTTCAGCATCAACGGAGTAGCGCGGCAGATCGGAGGGAGTGTATCTCGCGCCTCCGGAGAGCCATCGGAAATACCGCAGATCCTGATCGAACCTCGGATTCGACACCAGATTCCGGGTCGGTCTCAGCGGAATATGAATCGCATCGTTCTTCCAGAAGTCAATTCCGGCGACCGGCGGAGGCGATTTCTTGTCCTGAACTCCGGAACCGAAATCAATCCGTATCCGGCGTTTTTCCTCCCGGGGATCGACGCGCAGCTGAAGCACCGCCTGAAACTGCTTTTCTCCCGCGGCATTCTCATAGAACGATTCGACAAGAGTCCCCGGCAGCTTGCCCGGAAGCTGAACGGTGATGTTCCTTCCGGAGAAGAATCGGTCAAACTCCACCCGGGAAACCGTTCCCTGAAACGAGCGGACACTCTTCTTTGCGCCGGATCCGGAGAAACGGTCCGGAGATGCCGGAACCAGATCGGTTCCGTCGATGGTGATCTTCCGCGTCCGGTATGCCGTGGAAAAGGGGAATTCCAGCCAGGGAGCAAGCGTAAACCCTTTTTCCGAGGCAATCTTCCCGCGGGCAACTCCCGGATCCCAGAGAACCTCGATACAGCCGTCTCCTGCAGGGCGGATCGTAAACGAAAAATTGCCCGGAGTGCCATCGGAAAGGCGCCAGGGTTTGCGGTAGGTGATCGTCCTGGCATCGCGGTCAACAAGAATCGTCCCCTTCTCCTCCCCGTCGCGGAAGGGCCAGCCGGAATTTCCACCGGAAAGCGAGCCCCAGAATCGGATATGGAATACATCTTTCCCGTCCACTTGAATTCCTATGATGAAATCGCGGTCGACACGGTCCTGATTGTAGAGGCGGCGCAGACCGATCCGCTTGTTCCCGATCAGAAAATACGGCTGGTCATACTGTTTCCCATTCTTCAGGAAGGAATCCACCTTCAGTTCCGGCGGCAGACGCTTCATTGTTACGGAAGAGAACGGCGGTCTGTACTCCGGCAGATCCGCCAGCAGAACTCCGCAGAGAAAAAAGAGAAGAAAAAAACGAATCATGAAAAGACCTCCTGTCTGAATTGAATTCATGGCAAGATGATTCCGGACTTGGCGTCGAATCCGGTCCGCAGGGCGGCATTCGAGTTTGTTGCGGCGGTATCCGGTTTCGGCATGGAGTACAGAGTGGAAAACGCCACGGTCTGGACATGACCGTCGAAATACAGAAGATTCGTTCTGGAATTGCCTGGCGAATTCGTGCTGTACTGATTGGAGGAGGCGGGATTGCCGTCGTCCCGCAGATCGTGACCGTCATGCCGGTAGGAAAAACGATAGATGAGCTCGCCGGAAGTGCCTCCCGCATTGGCGGCGTCTCCGGAGAAAATCGTCGAAGCAGGCGCCTTCACGTTCCCGGTTTTATGACCGAACAAATACGAACTGCCGGAACTCCCCGTGAGAATCGCATTCACCGTGAAGTGCGTGTATTTATACTGTTCAATCCCGTACGGGGATCCCGGGCAGCGGAAACTCGACTGACTAGCCCTCTTGTCATAGTAGGCATAGTATTTGATGCCGTAAGGAGGAACCGGCGGCATATCGGGATTTCCATCCTTCTCCTCCACTCCTGTCAGTTTGCAGTACCACGTTCCGTACGGATGGGTGGTGGAACGCATCGGAACAATCCAGTTCTCATTGTCCATGGAATACATCGCCTGAGCGCTTCCGATGGATTTCAGATTGTTCATGCACGAAATTTTCGCGGCAGTCAGTTTTGCCTTGTTCAGTGCAGGAAGAAGAATTCCTGCAAGGATTGCAATAATTGCAATCACAACAAGGAGTTCTATCAGTGTAAAATTTCCATACTTCTCTCTTCTTCCGTTTCGCGATGAGAGCCCCGTTTTCTGTTTGAAACTCATGATTGTTCCTCCTTCAGCATTCCTTCGGGAATGCGGCTGCGGTAAACGTGTTTTTTCAGTTCAAGACGTTCGAGAGTCTCCTCCTCGGACGCGTGATAAATTTTCCAGTTTTCCAGAAGAATGGAAAACATTGCCATCTGTCGCATGGGAAAAAAAAGCCTGGGATACAGCGCATCTCTCCCGTTTCCGGGGAAAAAAGCGGCATAACGGTTGTCGCGGTTCCAGAGATATTCGGCGGGCAGAATGCTTTTTGCGGCGGAAATGGTGCCGGTCATGGAACAGAAATCCAGCTGAAAGTCCCGGGAGACCATGATCTTCATCAGTTCCCAGACGCGCAGGCGTTCGTCCGGAAGAATATCGGGATGCAGATACGCCTTCAGGCAGTCCTGGTCGAAGACGGTGAACGGAACTCCCGTCCGATCTCTGTACGGCAGGAAAACGAGCCCCTCGACCGCCTTGTCGGGCCGCTCCGCCGCCTGATTCTGCACCGTAAGCCAGCTTCCGCACCGCCAGTTGAAAACGGCTCCGTTCTGATAAAAACTGTGCGGATCGGAAAGCGTTTCCGTGATCATCTGCGTATCCCGGACAATCTGCAGAAAACGATGTCCCTCCGGCGAACGGAAAAGCGGAACATCTCCTTTGTATTTCTCCGCAGAATAAGATTGAAGCGCCAGCAGGAGATTCTGAAATTCCTGAAAAAGAAGAGCTCCCACCGGAACGTAATCCACACTGGCCGGAAGGACTCCGGACCGCCGGCAGGATGCGGCAAAGGAATCCCACCAACGGAAATCCGGTGTCAATTTCTCCAGACTCCAGCCGACTTTCTCCAGCAGATTCCGGTTGACTCCGATCAGATACGAATTCTGCGTAAACGGAAGCGAACAATCGTAATTGACTCCGGCGATGGTGTTCAGTCCGCCCAGCACTTTCCGGTAATCGGAAAACTGGGAAAGCAGCGCGGCGGGCAGCTGATCGTCCTCCACGCAGATCGGATGAATCGAAAGCGCGGCCTTGAACTCTCCGGAAACGCGGCTCCGAACCACGGGATCCGCCAGATTCTGCACCGGGCGGATCACAATCTCCAGATGAAGATTCGCATCCGCCAGATGCTTCTTCAGAAGCCGCCGCATGTTCGCCACGGAAAGAGTCGTCGGCTGAATGTTGACAAGCACCCGCAGAGGAGTCCCGCCTGCAAGATACGAACCGCTCCCCTTCCGCGTCTCCACAAGCCCCTCCTTCGAGAGCTTGCCGAAAATCGAGGAGACCGTCTGATAGCTGATCTGGAACATCTCCGTAAACTCGTTGTACGAGGGAAGCCGGTCGCCTGATTTCAGTTTTCCCAGTCTCTTCTCCCTGGTTATGTAGTTCCGTACCCGTTCAAGATTCGTCATGGAAAGTATCGCCCATCCGTTTTTTCAAAAAAGTTATCCATATATCTTTGCTATAAATTATAGACGATTCCGGAAAAAATGTCAAGAGGTCAAGATAAAAAAAAAGGAACTTTTCTTTACCGCAACCGATAATCCGGAAGAGGTTTCCCGGAGATACCGGAAAAAAACCATTCCCCGCCGCCTCCGCGATTTTCCTTAATTATTTTTGGCAAAAAACTTGCGAAATGAGGAAAAAGAGGCTACTTTACCGGATCAAAACTTTCGACGAACAAAAGCTAAGACAAGGAGATCTCTTATGGACAGCAAAGTTTCCGCGCTTCAGAAAGCAAGGTACAGCTACAATCCGAAACTTCCGGCGGCCCTGCGCGCCGGAGCCAATGTGAAATGCATCGAGGGAGAAAAACTTCAGGCATTCGCCGACGTTGAAAAAATCAACGCCCTCTTCCCCACGACCAGCAACATGCCCGTTCTCAAATTCGAGAAAGCGGATTCTCCGGTTCAGGCAAACGCGATCAACGTCGGCGTGATTCTCTCCGGCGGACAGACCCCCGGCGGACACAACGTCATCGCCGGACTCTATGACGGTATCAAAAGCCTCAACAAAAACAGCAAACTCTACGGCTTCAAAGGCGGCCCCGGCGGACTCGTCGACAATCAGTACGTCGAAATCACCGACGACTTCATGAACGCCTACCGCAACACCGGCGGATTCGATATGATCGGCTCCGGCAGAACCAAACTCGAACTCGTGGAACAGTTCGACAAGGCCGCAGCCAACTGCAAGGCGCTTGGAATCTCCGCGCTCGTCATCATCGGCGGCGACGACTCCAACACAAACGCCTGCCTGCTTGCCGAATACTATAAAAAACAGAACATTCCCATCCAGGTCATCGGCTGCCCGAAAACCATCGACGGCGACCTCAAAAACAAATTCATCGAAACCTCCTTCGGCTTCGACACCGCATCCAAAGTCTACAGCGAACTCATCGGAAACATCGAACGCGATGCGAACTCCGCCAAGAAATACTGGCACTTTGTCAAGCTGATGGGCCGCTCCGCCTCTCACATCACGCTCGAATGCGCCCTCAAGACGCATCCGAACATCACGATCATCTCCGAAGAGGTCGCGGCAAAGAAGCAGACTCTCGACCAGATCGTCACCTACATTGCCGATACGGTCGCCGCACGTGCCAAAAACAAGGAGAACTTCGGCGTGGTCCTCATTCCGGAAGGACTCATCGAGTTCATCCCCGAAATGAACACACTCATCAGCGCCCTCAACGAGCTTCTCGCAAAAGAAGGCGACACATTCGCAAAGATCGAGAACAAAGACGAGAAAATGGCGTTCATCACCAGCCGTCTTGACAAAGCGCTCGCCGATGTCTTCGCCTCTCTCCCGCAGACCATCCAGCTCCAGCTCACCAATGACCGCGACCCGCACGGAAACGTTCAAGTTTCTCTCATCGAAACCGAAAAACTGCTGGTGGAACTGGTCAAGGCGAAACTGAAAAAGAATCCGGAAAAGGTCAAATTCTCCGCTCAGACACACTTCTTCGGCTATGAAGGCCGCTGCTCCGTCCCCTCCAACTTCGACGCCGACTACTGCTACAGTCTCGGCTACAATGCCGCCGCGATCATCGGTTCCGGCAAGACGGCGTACATGTCCTACATCAGCAATCTCGTTGCTCCCGCCGAACAGTGGAACGCGGGCGCTGTGCCCCTGACCGCCATGATGAACGTCGACCGCCGTCACGGAGCGGACAAGCCGGTCATCAGGAAAGCGCTCGTCGAACTCGACGGCAAGCCGTTCGCCGAATTCGCGAAGAACCGTGCGAAATGGGCGATCGAAACCTCGTTCGTCTTCCCCGGACCGATCCAGTACTACGGACCGGCGGAAGTCGCGGACGCCACCACCGAAACCCTGAAACTCGAACAGGCGGGAAAATAATGAGCACCGGCGGCGGAGAAAATTCGTTCAACGCGGCAAAAGTCGCACTGCTTGCGCGGCTGGAGCTCTCTCCGGAAGCCCTGGAAAAACTCCAGGGCGAAATGGAGGCGATTGTCGGCTATGTGAACCAGCTCTCGGAGCTGAATGTGGACGGAATTGAACCGACCGCCCATGCCATTCCCAGAAACAATGTCCTGCGCGATGATGTCGCCGAAGTCGATTTCGACCGGGCCACCATGCTCTCGAACGCCCCGGCGACCATCGATGACGAACTCATTAAAATGCCGCAGGTTCTTCCCGGAGAAGGTATGTCATGAGTGATTTGACGAAATTATCCGTAGCACAGTGCGCAGAGCTTCTCAACGGGAAACAGATCAGTTCCGCGGAACTCTGCAAGGCGTTCATCGACCAGGTGAAACGCGTCGATCCGACCATTCAGGCGTTTCTCGCGCTGGACGAAGCCCGTGTGCTCGCCGCGGCGGAGGAATCCGACAAACGCCGCGCACAGGGCGCCCCTCTGAGCCCCTTCGACGGCATCCCTGTCGGGATCAAGGACTGCATCTCCGTCAAGGAGGAACGCTGTTCCTGCGCCTCGAAAATCCTTGAAAATTTCAAGGCGGTCTATGATGCGGGCGTCATCAAAAAACTGAGGAAAGCCGGATTCATACCGTTCGGCAGAACCAACATGGATGAATTTGCCATGGGGTCCTCCTGCGAAAATTCCGCATTCCAGAAGACGCGCAATCCGCGCAATCCCGACTGCGTTCCCGGAGGCTCCAGCGGAGGCTCCGCGGCGGCAGTCGCGGCGGACGAGGTTCCCGCGGCACTCGCGTCCGATACCGGAGGCTCCATCCGCCAGCCGGCAGCGTTCTGCGGAGTCGTGGGACTCAAGCCGACCTATGGAAGAGTCTCGCGCTTCGGACTCGTCGCCTTTGCGTCCTCGCTCGATCAGATCGGGCCCATCACGAAAACGGTGGAGGATTCCGCGATTCTGCTGGATACCATCGGCGGGCATGATCCGAACGACTGCACCAGTCTGGAAGCCGAGTGCGGAGGCTTTGCGGAAGGACTCAAAAAGGCTTCCGTGAAAGGTCTGAAAATCGGACTGCCGAAAGAGTATTACGAGCTGGAAGGCATGTCCGACAGCGTCAAAAAATGTGCTCAGGAGGCAATCGAAACCTTCCAGCGCCTCGGCGCCGAACTGGTGGATGTTTCCCTCCCGCACACAAAATACTCCATGGCGTGCTATTACATTGTGGCGACGGCGGAAGCGAGCGCGAATCTCGCCCGTTTCGACGGCGTCCGTTACGGTTATCGCAGTCCCGATGCCCGCGATGTTCTCGAAAATTACATGAAATCGCGCGGCGAAGGATTCGGAACGGAAGTCAAACGCCGCATCATGCTGGGAACCTACGTGCTCTCCAGCGGATACTACGATGCGTATTATCTCAAAGCCCAGAAGGTCAGAACCCTGATCCGCCGCGACTTTGAAAACGCTTACAAACAGTGCGATATTCTGCTGACACCGGTCACTCCGGCGACAGCATTCCGGTTCGGGGAAAAATCTGACCCGCTCCAGATGTATCTGAGCGACGTCTTCACGACCTCCCTGAATCTTTCCGGCAACTGCGGAATCAGCATTCCGGCGGGCAAGGACCCGAACGGTATGCCCATCGGTGTGCAGCTGATGGCTCCGGCTCTTGCCGAACAGCTTCTTTTCAATACGGCTTACGCATTCGAAAAGCGCTGACGGAGAGACGCCTGCTATCAAAAAAACAGGCGTCTTTTTTTTTCATCATTCAACCGAAAGCGAGGTGTTTCATGAAACTGCTTCTTCTATGCCTGACCTTTTCCGCCACGGTGCTCTGTGCCCAGATGCCGCCGCTCCAACAGCGGGATACGCTGCCGCCGGGAACGAAAATGCCCTCCGTCAGCGCGGAATGGATCAATGAACCGATCCGGAAAGCTCCGAAGGAAAAGGAAAAGCAGATCACGGTTCTGACCCTCGTGGACATTCTCTCTCCGGATATCTTCCAGACCCTCCGGATGATCGAAAGTCTGGAAAAGAAGTATGCGCTGGAAACACGGGGAGCGGTTACCATGGAAAC
>CALXMJ010000245.1 GCA_944389445.1 uncultured Victivallales bacterium
ATGTATCGGGATCGTCGGTTTTCTGAAAAGCAAAGGGGCGGGAGATTGCTCCCGCCCCGAATTTCAACAAAGACCGTTTATTTTACAACGACCTTGGAGGGATTCAGGATATTGTTCGGATCAAACACCTTCTTGATTCCCGCCATCAGGGCGATGCTCTGCTCATCCAGCGAGTCGGCGAGATAGGGGCGCTTCGCGTACCCGATGCCGTGTTCGCCGGAGACCTTGCCGCCGAGCTGTCCGGCTTTGTTGTAGAGCTCGCGGAAGACCTGTTCCAGCGTGATGTGCCACTCCTCTTCGGAGAGGGCGTCGCGGAGAATGTAGATATGCAGATTTCCATCGCCCGCGTGCCCGAAGGAGCGCAGACGGATATGGTACTTTTCCTGAAGCTCTTTCGAAAAGAGCACGAACTCCGCAACGTGCTTGCGGGGAACGACAACATCGCACTCGTCCATTTCGGTGGTGGACGCCTTGATCGCCTCCAGGAAGGCGCCGCGCGCGGACCAGATGGATTCGTTGCGTTCCTGCGTGTTCGAGATGAACACATCCAGCGCTCCGGCGTTCAGACAGGTGTGCGCCGCACTGTGATAGGCAAGTTCGATCTCCTCCTTGCTTGCTCCGTCGAATGTCAGGAGCAGATAGGCGTCGGAGGAGTTGTCCGGGAATTTGCGCGCAAGGAACTGTTCGGCGGCAAGAATGACTTCGCGTTCCATGAATTCGACCGCGGTCGGGATCGAACTGGAACGGATGATCGCGGGAACGGTCCGGATCGCGGAGGTCAGATCGGGGAAGGGCACCAGCAGACTGATCCTGTGCTTCGGCAGGGGCAGCAGACGCAGAACCGCTTTCGTCACGATTCCGAGCGTGCCTTCGGAGCCGACGATCAGATCCTTCAGGCTGTACCCGGAACTGTTCTTGACAACCTTTCCGCCGAACTCGACGATTTCCCCGTTCGGGAGCACCACTTCGAGTCCGCGGACATAATCCCTCGTGACTCCGTACTTCACGGCGCGCATTCCGCCGGCGTTCGTGCTGATGTTGCCGCCGATGGTCGCCGTCTTCTCCCCGGGATCGGGCGGATAGAAGAACCCGTGGTCCTCGACGTATTTTCCGACTTCCATCAGCAGCACGCCCGGTTCCAGTGTCAGCGTGAGATTGATGTCGTCGAGTTCCAGAATGCGGTTCATTCCGCTGAGGTCGATCATGATTCCGCCGTAGAGGGGAACCGCTCCGCCGACCAGTCCCGTTCCCTGTCCGCGCGGGGTCACGGGAATGTTGTTCGCATTGGCGTATTTCAGGATCGCGGAAACCTCTTCCGCCGACATGGCTTTGATGAGCACATCCGGACGTTTCCGGATGCCCGCAAGCTCATCGTGACAGTAATCTTCGCCGACTTCCGGGCCCGGGATCACACGGTCCTCCGGAACGATTTTCCGGAGGTATTCAAGATCGGCTGCGCCGAATGGTTTATATGGGGCAGGCATGGTTCAGTTTCCCTTCGCTTTGATTTTTTCGATCAGCTGCGGCACGATCTTGTAGAGGTCGCCGACAATTCCGACGTGCGCGACTTTGAAGATCGGCGCCTTCTCATCCGTGTTGATCGCAACAATGTGTTCCGATCCGTTCATTCCAGCGACAAACTGGATCGCTCCCGAAACGCCGCAGGTAATGATGAGTTTCGGTTTGACCGTGCGCCCGCTGAGTCCGATCTGCTGTTTCGGATCGGTCCATCCGGCCTCGACCAGGGAGCGCGTGGAGGCGAGGCGTCCGTTCAGCAGGTCCGCAAGCTCCTGAAGCATTGCGAGATCCTCCTGTTTCTTGATGCCCCGTCCCGCGACGACAAGCACTTCGGCTTCTTCGATTCCGACCTCGCGGATCTTCTCCTTCATCTCCAGAATGTCGATGGCGGACTTCAGTTTTTCCGGCGCGATTGATTCCATCGTGATTTTGCCCTTCGGCTCTGTTTTCGGCGGAATCGGGAAGATTTTGTAGCGGACCGTTGCAAACTGCGGCCGATGGCGCGGCGTGTTGATGTGCGCCATGATGTTTCCGCCATAGGCGGGACGGATCTGATCGAGATCGGTGTTTTCGGAGATGTCGAGACTGGTGCAGTCGGCAGTCAGTCCGGTGCGGAAGCGGGCCGCCGCGCGCGGCGCCAGCGAACGTCCCGTGGATGTTCCTCCGACCAGAACCGAAGAAGGACGCACCTTCCGGATGAAATCTTCCAGAACCGCCGTATAGGGTTCGATGCGGAAATACTGAAGTTCCGGCTGGTCATAGACGAAAACTTCATCTGCGCCATATTCAAGAATCGTCTCCGCCTTGTCCCGGATTCCATAACCGATCATGAGGCAGTAGACCGGATAGTTCACTTTTGCGGCGAGTTCGCGCGCCTTCCCGATCAGTTCGAATGTGACCGGATGAACCGAACCTTCCGTGATCTCCGCCACCACGGCGATTCCGCGCCATTTCTCCTTTTCGACCGAGGGGAGCTCCTCTTCGACATATTCAAAGACATCGCCCGCTTTTTTGATGCAGATGCGGCACATGCGGCATCCGGCGTTGATGGAGAGAGTGTCATTGACCAGTTCAATGGATTTGAACGGACAGAGCGCGGCAAGACGGGCTTTGTCCTGCGCCTTTTCCTGATGAATTTTAATATACGGC
>CALXMJ010000246.1 GCA_944389445.1 uncultured Victivallales bacterium
ATCCATCTTCCAAACCTCCTGTGGTTGACTGCTATCGATAATATAGCACCAAAAGCCAATACATAAAGCTGAAAATCGGAGTATTCAGCAAAAGACTGTCCACCAGATCCAGCACTCCGCCGATTCCAGGGATGACATTTCCGGAATCCTTGATTTCGCAGATGCGTTTCAGCGATGACTCCGCAAGATCGCCCGCGGCTCCTCCAAAAAACAGCACCGTTCCGAAAATCAGGCTGATCCAGAACGGAATCTCCCTTCCGAACGCCCACGGAAACAGCAGAAGACTGAACACAATACTGAGAATCAGTCCGCCGAACAACCCCTCCCACGATTTTCCCGGACTGATCGAAGGAATCAGCTTGTGATTTTTTCCTTTTGTAATTTTATTGGAAAGAGAACCTGTCACATACGCTCCGATATCTCCAATCTTGGTTCCGATTATCAGATAGAAAAATAATTTATGAATCCGCTCACCTCCCACTTCTTCCAGGGAATAGAGCCAGGCAAGAATGGTAAACGGAATCAGAAACAGAAAAAACGCGGACGCGGAAACCAGAACCCTTTTCAGCACCTCGATCTTCCGTTCCGCACACAGAATCTTCCACCAGAGAGAACAGGCAAACACCACCGGAAACAGCAGCAGAAACAACAGAAAAACCGATGCAGATTCAGTGGAAAACAGCAATTGCAGATAAAGAACTCCGATCACCCAGGCCGTCATGAAAATTCCGGTATAAACCGGATATGACTCCATTCCTTTGTTTTTCAGCAGTTTGCAGAACTCCTGAATGGAAAGAAACGCTCCAGCTGCCGCCAGAACCGTAAAACAGCATCTTCCGACCAGTCCCGGAACAAACACGGAACAGAAAAACAGCAGCAGCAGTACGATGGAACTGCACAATCTTGGAATAAACATTATTTTCTTCCTCCGAAACGTCTGTCCCTTGCGCTGTAGGCTTCGATCGCCTTGCGGAATTCCGCGGCATCAAAATCGGGCCAGTATGTATCTGTTATGTAAAATTCCGCGTAGGAGAGTTCCCACAGCAGAAAATTGCTGATCCGAAATTCCCCGCTGGTACGGATCATCAGATCCGGATCAGGGACATCCGGAAGATAAAGGTAGCGGGAAAAGAGTGTTTCGTCAATGACGGATGGATCCAGTTTTTCATTTTTGACCTCCTCCGCAATCTTTTTTGCCGCATCGGCAATTTCGGCGCGTCCTCCGTAATTCAAAGCAAGAATCAAGGTATATTCATAATCTTCCGAGGTTTCAGCAATTGCCTTTTCAAGTTCATTTCTCGGTTCTTCCGGCAATCCGTCAATTCTGCCGGTTACGAGAAGACGGATTTTATTGTCCTTTAATCTTGACAGATTTTTCCGGAGAAATTCCGTCAAAAGGAGCATCAGCGCATCGACTTCCTCCCGGGAGCGCTTCCAGTTTTCCGTACTGAAAGCATATAACGTCAAATACCGGATACCATATTTGGAAACAATCTCTAGCAGACGTTCAACAGATTCCGCTCCGGCAAGATGCCCCTCCACACGTTCTTTTCCATGCTGCTTCGCCCATCTGCCGTTGCCGTCCATGATAATGGCGACATGACGGGGAATTTTGAGTTTCTCAATGTTTTCCATAGAATCGATCCTCCAGCATGATGCAGATCGTGTGATAAATCGGAAGATGAAGTTCCTGCACCTTGTAGGTTTCGCACTCGGGAACATGGATGACGCAATCCGCGTACTTTTCACATTTTCCATGTCCGCTGCCCGTCAGAAGAATCCGTTTCACGCCGATTCCGCCGGCAACCTTGAATGCATTCAAAATATTCTGCGCGTTTCCGGATGTGCTGAGTCCGATGACGGAATCCCCTTTTCTGCCCATGACAAACAGCTCCTGGGCAAGAGACATAAGGGGATCCACATCGTTGCCGTAAGCAGTGGAAAGCGCGGGTTGGGAAGAAAGATTGAGCGCGCGCAATCCCATCTGCAAAGAAGCGCAGAGATCAGTCGCATCCTCTCCGAGAGAAGCAGACATCTGAAACACCTTCTCCGGCGGAACCGGACGTTTCAGCAGAAATCCTTTGGAAAGTTCTCCCACAATATGATCGGCGTCGGACTGACTCCCGCCATTTCCGCAGGTAAAAACGGTTCCTCCGTTCAGAAAAGTCGCCTCCAGAATCGAACATGCACGCACAATCTGTTCCGCACATGCGGACAACACCGGATAGCGTTCCAGCAGCTGTTTCAAAAAACAATTCTTCTCCATAAAACAATCCGATCCCGTTTGATTTTCCAGACAACAATACAATATGTTAATAAATCATACTTTTCCGGGAATGTCAAATCAAGAGACCATTTTTTCCTGCAAGCGGAAACAGAATCCGCTGTTTATTTTGCGCAAAATAAATAAAAATAAATCAAAAATACCGAAGGAGAAAACCATGGACATTCCCTGTCAATAACTCTGTTCAGATTCTGTAAAGAAAAGAATAACAAATGAAATACTGTCAGTAAGCAGAAATTTTCCGACAAAGGCAAAACAGGTTGTCGACAAAAGCTCCATGCCGGTTTTCAGCAAGAATTTCAGACTTGTCTACACTATGGACATCTATAATAATAAGACTAAATTCAACTTCTAAAATGAAAAAGTAACAGTTCAGGAGAAAAATGTGGAAAACCCGGATTTTTTGTCCGGCAGCTTTCAAAAATATTCAGAAAAGAGGAAACGGACAGAACTCTGAATTTTCGAATTTATCCGCGGATAAATTTCAATTTTCCTGTTGAAAAAAGAATTTCAGAGGCTAAAGTACAAGGATGAATAAAATGCTTGATAATGACTGTTGAAACATAAAAGCAGAAAGGCGCACCCATGAAAATCAGCGTGAAAAAAGAACTTCTTCTGAAAGCTCTTCAGAAGATCTGCAACATCATCGGCAACAGAACCACCCTGCCCGTCCTTGCGAACGTTCTCATCGAAACCGGAGATGATGGAAAACTCACATTCACCACAACCGATCTTGAGCTGAGAATTTCCACAAAAATCGAAGCGGAGATTACCGAGCCTGGTTCGACCACTATCCCGGCAAAACGTTTTCTCGGCCTTGTTGCCAAATTCAAAGGGGATTCCGTTGTCATTGAAACAAACGAGAATCATCACTCCAAGATTACCTGCGGTACTGCCGAGTTCATGCTTCTCGGACTCGATCCGAAGGATTTTCCGGCTCCGATCGAATTTGTCCCTCAGCGCAAAATTAAACTGAAACAGGCTGATTTTGCCAGAATCATCGACCGGATTTCCTATGCCGCCAGCATTGACGACGCCAGAAAATTCCTGCATGGAATTCTTCTTTCCGTCAAGGAAGGCAATTTGACGGCTGTCGCTACCGACGGAAAACGCCTTGCTCTTGTCGAAAAGCTTCTGGAAGAAGCGCCGGAAGGCGATGATGGCGACATCATCATTACCATCAAAGCCGCCACCGAAGCCAAAAGGGCTCTGGAGAAGGAAGGCGATGTTTTCATTGAGATCGGCAGCAATCAGGCAATTTTCAAGATCGGGGATACTGTGATTGTATCGAAACTGATTGAAGGGGTTTATCCGCAGTATCGCGCTGTTATTCCCACTGCTTTTTCCAAAAAAGTGGAGCTGCCTTGCCGGGAGTTTGTTGATGCGCTGGAAATCGTCAGTGTTCCTCTGTTTGATTCTTCTGCGTATGTGAAGCTGACCTTCTCCGCTGATACGCTGAAGTTCGAAGCAAACAGCATCAATATCGGTGAAGGGCACGAGACCATGCCGATTGAATATGCTTTTGATGAGGTTGCCGTTTCGTTTAATCCGCAGTTCCTTGCGGATCCGTTCAAGCGTCTTGACGTGGAAACCGTTACGCTGAAGATGAACGATGCAACCAGTCCGATTGCCATCAAGAGCAACGACGGCTTCCTGTATGTGATTATGCCGATGCGGAAAAACTGATATTCCGTTGATGGAATCCCTGAAAGCGGCAATGGAACGGATCCTGTCGGTCCGTTCCGGGGCTGAACAGAATGCTGACGTCGTTGTCTTTGAGGAATTTCAGAAATTTTGAGTCCGCTGATTTTGATCTCGGCGGTTCTTCCACTGTATTTCTGGGAGCCAACGGCAAAGGAAAGACTTCTCTGCTGGAAGCAATTTATTTTGCTTCCACTTTGCGTTCCTTCCGCACCTCGAAGATACGGGAATTGAAGCGGATCGGTTCCCGCGGTTTCGAAATATCCCTGGAAATGCTGCGCAGGGAGGATTGGAAGAGCAAGCTCCGGATAGAAGATTTTTCCGAACGGCATTTATTCGTCGATGAACAGCCGGTTAAACGCGCGAGTGAATTTGCAAATAAATTTCAGTGTGTGGCTTTTCTGCCGGATGATCCGGTGATTGTGACAGGTTCTCCCGTTCTGCGCAGACGCTTTCTGGATATGTTCATCTGCATGCTGGATCGCGACTATTTTCTTGCGCTTCAGAAGTATGCTTCCGCTTTGAAGACCCGGAACTGCCTGCTGAAAAGCGGTCGGCCGGATCGTTCCCTTCTGAATGTTTACGGTGTTCTCCTTGCTGAATTTGGATCGCTGATTGTCAATCGCCGGATTCAATTTCTTAAGTTTCTGGAGAAAAAAACAAAATCGGTGCTGATGGAGATTCGTCCGGAGATCACCGAATTTGAAATTGTTTCCAGACACTCCGCTGAGACTCTGGACAAACAGAATTTTCAGGAAAAACTTGAAAAAACTCTGGAGAAGGAGTTGGAACGTTACGCAACTCTGACCGGGCCCCATGTGGATGATTTTGATTTGCTGACCGCCGGAAAGATTCTGCGCTTTTACGGATCACGCGGACAGTGCCGGATTGTTTCTCTTGCTCTGAAATTGGCTGAGTTTGAGCTTGTAGCGGAATGTCGGGAAAAAGTGGTTGTACTGGTCGATGATGCTCTCGCGGATCTCGACCGGAAAGCAAAGGAAGCGTTTCTTTCCAAAACACAAAATGCGGGACAGGTTTTCTACGCGTTTACAGAGCTGCCGGATGATGAGGTGTTTCATGCTTCCAGACAGGTCAATCTGTAACTTGCCGATAAGAAAAGCAGTATTGGTCAGTTTTCGGAGATGCTCATTCGAGCGGCGGAGAGTCCTGCCAGCCGGCCGCTGGAAAGCGCCCATTGAATGTTGTAACCGCCGCAGGGACCGACAAGGTCCAGAATCTCCCCTGCAAAAAACAATCCTTTTACAAGACGGCTTTCCAATGTGGCGGGATTGACTTCCTTCAATTTGATTCCGCCTTTCATTGCCATTGCTTTTTCCATCGGACCGGCTCCGTATGCGCAAAGGGAAACACCGGAAAGGAGAGTGCAGAGACGATCCCGGAAAGATGAGGTTAATTCGCAGATTTTATCATCATAACATCCTGCCAGCCGGCAGACGGCATCAGCTAGCGCATGAGGAAAATGACGGCTCAGCAGAGTTCGTACCAGTTTGCGCCCGTCCTGATTTCGCATAGAGTCTATTTTTTTTCTCCATGCTGCCGAATCGAGGGAAGCATCAAGCTGCAGGATCAGTTCTGTATCGTCATCGTTTCTGGCGCATGTTTCAGCGAGTGCTCCGGCAAGATCAATCGCGCAGGGACCGGAGAGACCTTCGTGAGTAAACAGGAGTTCGCCGCGATTTTGAAAGATGGTACGGCCGCGCCGGAAGGATATTCCTGCATCGGGCAGGGAGATTCCCGTCAGATCCCGAACCCATTGGTTGCGGATCAGAATCGGCGCCATTGCGGGATACAGGGGATTGACGGTATGCCCCAGTGATTTTGCCAGTTCCAATCCTTTGGAGCATCCTCCAAGTTTCGGCCACGCGGTTCCGCCGGCAGCAAGAATGACGCTTTTACATTCCGTCATTTTTTCGTCATTTGATTTTACACTCGATATTTTTCCGTCATTTACAATAATATTCGTGATTTCTGTTTCATTTTTCATGGTTCCGCCGAAGTGCCGGAACGCATTTGCAAACGCATTCAGAATGTCACGAGCCTGTTCGGAGACAGGAAAATAATGAAATTTATTTTCCAGTTTCAGGGAAACGTTTTGCTGTTTCAGAAAGGAGAAAAGCCAGTCGTGATAGGCGCAGTCAAGAGCGGGTTTCATAAAGCGCCCTTCTCTTCCGAATGCCTCCATGAAGGATGTCGGATCAAGGATGTTGGAAACGTTGCATTTTCCTCCTCCGCTGGCAAGCAATTTCAATCCGAAAGTACGGAGACGTTCGCAAAGAAGAACGGAAGCTCCAGATTCCGCCGCGGCAAGAGCTGCCGAGAGACCGGCCGGACCGGAACCGATGACAACTGCGTCATAGAATGGAAAACCGTCAAATCCGGTTTTAGAATCCGTCATTTTTCAAATTTTTTGAGTTGAGGATCCGTCATACCAAGTTCATGAAATGCTTTTTGACGGAGATAACAGCTGTCGCATTTGAGACAAGGTTTTCCATCGGGTCCCGGATTGTAGCAACTGTGGGTCAGGGAATAATCCACGCCGAGGGAGAGTCCCAGCTGTATGATTTCCGTTTTTTTCAGATACTGAAGCGGAGCATTGATACGGAAGGTCCAGTTTTCATCAATTGCCTTGGTTCCGAGGGTCGCGGCAAGTTCAAAAGCTTTAATGAAAGCGGGACGGCAATCCGGATAGCCGGAGTAATCCAGACTGTTGACACCGATGAAAATATCTCTTGCACCGATAGTTTCAGCAAGAGCTGCGGCAAAAGAAAGAAAAATGGTGTTTCTGGCGGGGACATAAGTGACGGGAACGCCGGAACCGCCGTGAGCGGGAACGTCAATCTGGTCGGAAGTGAGGGCGGAGCCTCCCCATTCGCGCAGATTGAACGAAATCAGATGGTGTTTGGCAACTCCGCATGATTCGGCGATGTTCCGGGCGCATTTCAGTTCCACGTCATGACGCTGTCCGTAGTCGAAGGTGATGGAATGGACTTCAAATCCCTCTTTTTTTGCGATTGCGAGACAGGTGGCGGAGTCGAGACCGCCGCTGAGGAGTACGACTGCTTTCTTTTTGTCACTCATGATCTTCCTTGTTTCTTGGTGAAGTGAATATGGTGAGGGATTCGTTTCTGCCGAGGAGTTCCTGCTGCTTTTCGAATCGGTTTTTGTAGAATTCATAGAGACGGTACTGACTGCGGGTCGGTTCCGTAGCCGCTGAGATTACAGGACGGGAATAACGGTTGGCTCCAATGAGGTGGCGGCCTTTGCGTTTGTCGTTCATTCCGCATTCCAGAATAAAATCCAGTTCTTTGCGGAGTGTTTCGTTTTCGATGGGGAGGAGAACTTCAATGCGCTTGCGAATGTTTCTCGGCATGACGTCTGCGCTTCCGATGTAATAAAATGGATCACCGTTGTTTGCAAAACGGTAGATGCGGGCGTGTTCGAGAAACCGGTCGAGAATGCTGACGACATTGATGTTTTTCGCGTATTGTTTCGGCAGGGAATAAGGATTGATTCCGCAGATGCCGCGTACAATCAGATTGATCTTGACATGTTTTTGCGCCGCATTGTACAGATGGTCAATGATTTCATAGTCTATGAGGGAATTGACTTTCATCGTGATGCCGCCCGGATTCTGAGCGGTGGAAAGTTCCGCTTCCCGGTCGATGTAGTAAATGAGCTTTTCCTTGATGTTGAACGGTGCGACGAGAAGTTTGTTCCAGTCCGGCGGACTGGAAAAACCGGTGATGACGTTGAACAGGGCTGAAACGTCGCTGCCGAGGGACTTGTCATCGGTAAAGAGTCCGAGGTCCGTGTAAAGCTGTGCCGTTTTGTCGTTGTAATTTCCGGTGCCGAGATGCATGTAGCGGTGGATGCCGTCCTCCTCCCGGCGGACGACGAGCAGTGCCTTGCAGTGAACTTTGAGTCCTGCGATGCCGTAAACCACATGGGCTCCGGCGTTGGCAAGTTCCATAGCCCAGTTGATGTTGTTTTCTTCATCGAATCTGGCTTTGATTTCGACCAGGACGGAAACCTGTTTTCCATTTCTCGCAGCGCGGATCAGCGCCTTTACCACAGGGGAATTTCCGCTGACGCGATAGAGAGTCTGTTTGATGGCGAGCACATCCGGATCGGAAGCCGCCTCATCAAGAAAACGGATCACGGGATTGAACGATTCATAGGGATGGTGAACCAGAAAATTTCCTCTGGAGCGGATGATCTGGAACATGCTCTCCCCTTTCGGTGCGCTGACGGAGGGCAGGGGAGGAAGAGGTTTATCGATCAGTTCCGGAAAGTTTTTGAGTCCGGCAAGTCGGAACATGTCCTTCAGATTCAGCATTCCGCTGATGGAAAAAATGTATTCCTGCGGGGTATGGAGCATCTCCGCAAGCCATTTCCGCGATTTCTGCGACATCAGGGAGGAAATCTCCAGCCTGACAACTTTCCGCTGGGCTTTTTTCTGAAGTGCAATCTGCATTTCTGTGAGCAGATCGGCGATGGATTCCTCGTCGATGGAGAAATCCATGTCGCGGGTGATGCGGAATGCGGAACATTCAAGTATGGAGCATTTGTTGAAAAGAAGATCAAGATTGTTTGCGATCAGCTCCTCGCTGGTGATGAACGATGCCTTGTGTTCAAAGGCGTCGACTTCAATGAAACGCGGCATGATGGAAGGGACTTCCAGGACGGCGAACCGTTCACGCGGGTCGTCTTCTTTGGTCAGACGGACCAGGAGTTCGAGTCCGAGATTCGGTACGATGGGGAAGGGATGGGAACTGTCGATTCCAATCGGAGTCAGGATCGGCAGATAGGTTGAGATGAACATTTTCCGCAGTTCGTCGCATTTCTGTCTGGGGATGGTGTCCCAGGTGAGGAGGGATATGCCGTTTTTCCGGAGTTCCGGCAGGATTTCCCGGTACAGATAACGGTATTGCCGGGTTACGAGGGAACGGATGCGGGCGTCGAGCTGTTTCATAAGTTCAGCGGGAACGTAGCCGCTGTCGCCGTAGACGTGCTTGTAGCCGAGTTCGAGCTGCTGGGTGACGCCCGCCATGCGCACCATGTAGAATTCATCAAGATTGCTGCTGAAAATGGCGATGAATTTCAGCCGTTCCAGAAGGGCATTTTCCCTGTCGGCGGCTTCGCCGAGCACTCTGGCGTTGAATTCAAGCCAGCTGATGTCACGGTTGATGTAGCGTTCTTTTTCCTGTTCTGCCATTTGTGATCCTTTCCCCCTTTCAGACAAAGATGATTTTGGAGGCAAACGCGTAATTGAACATGTCTGTGTCGATGTAGTCGAGCGGTGCCGGATGAACCGCTCCGCCGATGTTGACTGTAACCAGATTCGGAGTGATTTTGACTGTCATTCGTTCGTCGGGCTTGCAGGCGATTGCCAGTCCGCAGGCAAGCCGCAGAATTGCGGCCAGTTTGTTGATGACCGCCCGCGTATCCGGCGGAAGCGCCATGTAGTCCGGATGCTGCTGTTTCGGGATTGATTTGCGGTGATAGCGCGCGATCATTGCGATAATGCGGCGTTCTTCCAGCGTGATTCCCGGCAGTTCCGTGTTCAGGATGATGTAGTAGCTGTGTTTGTGATACGCCTGGTTGTTGATGAAAAGCCCGGTTTTATAGAGCAGGGAGGCCACTTTGAGCATGACCAGTTCACGATGGCCCATGCCGTGAATCGGCTGGAGTTTTTCAAAGAGTTTTTCCGCGAGAATTGCGGTGGAGGCGATCAGGCGCATATCGCCTCCATACCGTTCCGCCGTCTGAGAAGCCATGCCGAAGATCTGCGGTTCAAAGGGATCGCGTCCTTCGATGATATCATTGATGAAATCTTCGGTCAGGGCGTATTTTGTGGAGATTGTGGGGGCATAGATGATTTTGGCTTTCGTGAGTTTCAGAAGGTTGGAGATCATCATGCAGCAGGGGAGAACGGCTTCCGCAAGGTCCGGTTTGATGTTGAATTCGCGTCCGAGGGCATCGACTGTGCGGTGTTCCGCCATTTCCCGCAGCTGCCGGAATTCTTCCGCGTTGAGTTCGATTACGCCGCGCTTGATTCTCTGTTTATTCTGCATGGAAAGCATGGCGCGGGAGGAGGCGCCGGTGACGATCAGGGCGTCGCATTCCAGTTTTTTGGAGAGGTATTCGAGCTCTCCGAAAGCGTAGTCAATGACCGGTTCCAGAAGTTCCATCCGGGCGGAAGGGGAGGAGGTGTCTGAAAGAAGTTCGATGGCGCGCAGTGTTCCGAGCTTGACGGTTTCAGTGAAACGCATGATTCCGTGATCGTACACACTGACCTGGCAGGCTCCCGTGCCGATATCGGCAAGAAGCAGGTGTTTGTCGTTGAACCCGAAATTCGGAGGAATGACCGACTGGACCGCAAGATAACCGAGACGGGCTTCATCCACGCCGGTGAAGATCTGAATGTCAATTCCGGCAAGAAATTTGATGCGTTCGATAAAGACATCCGCGTTGAGCGCTTCCCGGACCGCGCTTGTGGCGATCGCCTTGTAGGTTTTGATCTTGTATTCATGAAGTTTCATTTTGAATTTCTTCATGATTTCGCAGAGCATCCGTACCGAATTGTCGCTGATGCGGCCGGTTTTGAAGACGTCGGCGCCGAGAGGAACGGGAATTTCCAAATCCTCCAGTGCTTCATAGGTTCCGCTGCGCTTGTCGATTTCAACAATCAGGAGACGCGCGGAATGGGCTCCGATGTCGATGGAAGCGAGAAGCTGCTTCATTTCCGGTCGGTTCCTCTTGCAAGAATGGTGGCTCCTACTGCCACGGCATGATCGCCGAGCTCGGAGATCCGGACTTCTATGTCGCTAGGGGAAATCCCGAACAGATGACGGTTGAACGAGGATTTGAAGGGAATGATGACCTGTTCGCCCATTGCTTCCACGAATCCTCCGCCCAGAACAATGCACTGCGGCGCAACTGTGGCAACAGTGGATGCGGCGGCGATGCCAAGCATGCGCAGTCCCTTGTCGACCACTTTTCTGACGGAGGGATCGTCTTCATTGTAAGCACGGGCAAGATATTTGCTTTTGATGTTCTTTGTTTCAGGATTGAATTTTTCGATCGGCAGAAGAGTTGTCGCTCCACGTTTGAAAATCTCTTTTTTCAGCGCTTTGACGAAGGCTTTTTTGCTGCAATAGGCTTCAGCGCATCCGCGGCGTCCGCATCCGCAGCGTCTTCCTCCGACTCGAATGATCGTGTGTCCGAGCTCACCTGCAAGGCCCTGATTTCCGGTCAGAAGTTTGTTTTCAACCACAATTCCGCCGCCGAGGCCCGTACCGATGAAAAAGCCGACAGAGGAATGAAATTCTTTTGCCGCTCCGCAGAAATGCTCTCCAAGCTGTCCGAGATTGCCGTCGTTTCCGAGTTTGAAGTCGTACCCAAAGGTTTTTTTCATGATGCCGAGCATGGAGACTTTTTTCCAGCCTAGATTCACCGCGTGAAGGCAGTCTCCGGTTTCCGGATCCACGGGAGAGGGTATTGCGGCACCAAAATAGGAAATATCCGCCAGGCTCAGTTCCAATTTAGCCAGAGCCGCCAGAGCCGTTTCTTTCATCGTGCCGGCTGTCTGCTCGGGACCGGCGGAAGGATTGGTCGAAGTTTTTGCATCCGCGATGACCGTATTGGAAGCATCCGTGATTACCGCATAAATTTTTGAACCTCCCAAATCAATTCCGAGTGCAAGATCATCCGCCATTTTTCTCCTCCGCGCGTTAGAAATTGAATTACTTGAAAGACAACATCCGCCGTACTCGTAAATATAAAGCAGAAGCCTTTCAAATTCAACCCTTCACACGTTGTTTTATAAAAAACCTCATCTAAATCTAATGAATTCTTTCGATGCGTGTTTTATGTTCCGCACGCTGCCGCTGCGCAGAAGTGTTTTTGTGCTTTTCGCACGAACAGCGTTTCGGCGCTGAACCGGAGCAGGGTCCGCAGCCCTGCCCCGGGAAAAAGAACGGTCATTTTCCGTAACGAAGCACAGGGAGAGTTAGCGCTGCCTGCGGATGATGTTTTCAAACAGTTTCAGAAGTTCTGAGAACAGGATGACGGAAAAGGCCGTTCCAAGAATCCGTACCCAGAGAACCGGAGAGAGGGGAGTTGTGTTGAAGAAGGCGCCTCCCCACTGCGTGATGATTACCTGAAGAGCGAATGTCAGGGCAAAGACAAGAAGCATCAGGTGATTTTTCACAAGATTCCGGAAAATGCTTGTCTCTGAAAGTTCGCGGCTGTTGAACGCGTTGAAGAGCTGGAAGACAACAAACAGAGTGAAAAGGACCGTACTTTTCTCCTCCGTTCCGGCTCCTAGAAAATTCCAGCGTTCCTGTGCGAGAAAAACCAGAGCGATGAAAAGTCCGTTGAAGACAATTGCCCTCAGCATCCGTTTCGAGATGATGTTCGCGTTCCGCGCCACAGGACGACGCTTCATGAGGTCGTCGCGGATCGGTTCCAGTCCAAGCGTCAATGCCGGGGGACCATCCATGATGATGTTTATCCAGAGGAGCTGCAATGCCGTGAAAGGAGTTTTAAAGCCCAGCAGAATGGATGCCAGCACCACTACGACGGAAGAAAGATTGACCGTAAGCTGAAACTGAATGAAACGCTGGAAATTTTCATAGATTCCGCGTCCCCATTGAACGGCTTTGACAATGGTGGAAAAGGAATCGTCGAGAAGGACGATATCGCTGGCTTCTTTGGAGACTTCAGTTCCTGCGACGCCCATGGCGATGCCGACATCGGCATTTTTAATGGCGGGCGCATCGTTGATGCCGTCGCCGGTCACGGCAACCACGCCGCCAAGCGATTTCAAGGTATTGACCACCCGCATTTTCACCAGAGGCGTACTGCGAGCAATCACCCGGATTTTAGAAAGGGCTTCCGCGAATTCCCGATCAGACATTTTTTCCAGAGTCCCTGCTTCCACAGCAATGTGGCCTTCCTCCAGCAGATGAAGTTCCGAAGCGATTGCGGAGGCGGTCACGATATTGTCTCCGGTCAATATTTTGAGGTCGATGCCTGCTTCCCGGCAGCGTCGGACCGCGGCTGGGACATCGGCTCGCAGCGGATCCGAAATTGCGACGAAACCGTCGAACACCATTTTTTCTTCCATTTCCGCTCTGCGGCAGGCGTAATTTTCCATCGGTTCCGTATCCCGGTGGGCAAATGCTATGACGCGTGCGGCGCGGCTCTGGAAATCAGCAATTGCCTTTTCCGCTGCAAGACGCTTTTCGGAGGAAAGGACGCACATGGAAAGAATTTTTTCAGGGCTTCCCTTTGTATAAATCCGTACGGAATTTCCGTGTTTCAGCAGGGTTGTCATATTTTTCGTTTCCGAGGAGAAGGGAAAAACATGAAGAATTTCCGCTTTCTGCCGCTCCTCCTGATAATTCCTGCCGCATTTCCTGGCTGCGGCAAGGAGCGCGCATTCCGTAGGATTGCCGATAAAACGGGTGGTGCCGTTTTCCGGGAAATACGCTTCCGCAGTGGAATTAATGCAGAAGTTTTCTTCCAGGAACGGATGTTTCATGTTTTCGGGGGGAAAAATCACTCCATCGGCATATACGTTTGTGACGGTCATCCGGTTTTCGGTCAGCGTTCCGGTTTTATCGGAACAGATCACGTTGATGCAGCCGACCGTTTCGCAGGCGATCATTTTTTTGACGAGAGTGTTCTGTTTCGACATTTTGATGATTGTGATTGCCAGCGAGACTGCGACGATCGTCGGAAGTCCTTCCGGCACGGCGGCGACGATCAGGACAATGCTTGTGATGAATGCTCCGGAAACCGTCTCCAGAGAAGCGGTTCCATCCATGAGAAAGGTCCCCAGCTGGATGAGGAAGACAAGCGCGGCAGCGGTCGATCCCAGCAGTGTGATCCGTTTTCCGAGTTTTGCCATTTTTTCCTGAAGCGGTGTCTCGCTTTTCCCGGTGGAGGCGAGTTCTCCGGCGATCCGGCCGAATTCCGTATGGTCGCCGACCGCCGTCACAATCATCTTTCCGTGCCCGCTTGTGATGAATGTTCCGGAGAAGAGCATGTTGCGCTGTTCTGCAAGAGGGGTTTCGGCAGATTCAAATACCAGTTCCGCTTCCTTGCTTACGGGAAGACTTTCGCCGGTCAGGGAGGATTCATCCGCATGCAGATCCATGCCGGAAAGAAGGCGTCCGTCCGCAACGAGTCTGTCTCCGGTTTCCACGCACAGAATGTCTCCTGCCACGACTTCCCGCTGCGGGATCATCCGCACTTCTCCTTCCCGGAGTGCCTTTACTTTTGTATCCTCGTTGATCCGGTTCAGCGCTTCAAACGCCTTTGCACTTCTCCCTTCCATCACGACCGTGATAATGACGGATAAAAAGATTGCCGCGAAAATGCCGGCGCATTCCAGAAAATCGGAATCTCCGCTGGTACAGGCTCGTGCAATATTGACTCCGAGAGCGATCAGAGCGGCAAGGATCAGCAGGATGAGCATCGGTTCGCAGGCGGCATCCCAAATCCGTTTCCAGAGAGAATCGGCTTTTTTCCGGGTAAAGGAGTTTATTCCGTACTTCCGTCTGTTTTCCGCGACGCTTGATGCGTCCAATCCTGTTTTCTCATCCACTCCGAATCTGTGGAGCGTTTGTTCCGGCGATTCTGTGAACACTTCCATTTCATACCTCCGCTGTTAAAAAAAGACCCGCGTCCATACGGATGCGGGTCCTGAAAAACAAAACAGACTCCGTACAACCGCGGACGGTTATACATGAGTCTCATTTTTTAAGGCAAGCCAGACCTGAACGGCCGGTATGTTGACTTGCCGCGTACCGGAGGTACGCAAACTACTCCCTCATGGGGTTGGCATATCATATCATTTCTTTTTGGAAATGCAAATTTGAAACAGAAATTTTCCCGGAAAAAGTTGTGATTCGACCGGATCGTGGTTGTTAATCAAGGGACGACGCCCGATGAAAACCTTTACCGGACTTGGAGCGAATGAGACTCTGCGCATTTCTGATTTCATATTTGAGTTCGCGAATGGCTCTTCCCTTGTCAAAGGAGATCCCCTTGTATCTGCATTTGGAACAGGGAACTTTCCCGCTGCCGTTGCAAAGGCTGCATACTCCTCCTCTGCAGTCTCTGCAGGAGACAAGCACGCCTTCCCGCAGCAGGGAGTTCGATTCCACTTTCCCTCTGCCTCCGCAGCTTCTGCATCTTCCGCTTCCGTGGCAGGAAGAACAGGACGCTTTTCCGCTGCCGTCACAGGAAGAGCATACTTCGATCAGTGACTTTCCGATTTTCGTATCTTTATATTTTTCCTGAAGTTCCTTGTTGTTGCCTGCGAAAACATTCAGAAGGTAAATCCGGTTCAGGGAATTTTTCAGGGAAGAGTCGTTTTCCGGGATTTTGCAGTTTTTCAGCAGGCTTCCGTAGCGGACATATCCGGGATGGAGAAACAAATTTTTCAGCAGACTCTCCAGGATGGCATATTGTTTTTCCTTTTCGGCTTTTTTCTGGCGAATGCTTTTCTGTTCATCGTAATGTTTCCGGAGAAATGTTTCGATCTCTTTCCGGCAGGTGTCCGGGAGGAGGGTAAACGGATTTGTGTTCAATTTTTTCTGAAGTCTTTCAAGCTGTCCGATGTTTCTGGTCCCTTTCAGGGATTTGATATGGGAGACCAGAGATTTTTCAATCGCAGACAATGCTTCGGAACGGATTTCCGGGAGAAGCCGCGGATATTTCTCAAGCAGCCCGAGAACTTTTTCATCGAATGTGGAAGATGTCAAAAAATGCTTCTGAGTGTTCAGTTGTGCAAAATCTTTTTTGAAATCGAATGTATCTGCAATGGTCTGTCTGGAGTGCCATTGTCCGTTGAGATAGCGCTGTCCTGCGTTGAATTTATCCAGATTTTCATGATCGGCGGGAGTGCACCAGACATTGTTTTTCAGGAAGAATCCGCCTCCATTCATAAAGGCGACCAGTTTTTTTGTCCGTTCATCTTTTTTTCCTGTTTGCAGGTCAGGCAGATTTGGTTTTGCCGTGTTCAGGTTCTGCTCGGAAAGATTCCAGCGTTTCTTTTCTTTGTCCCAGTTTAAAGTCAGCAGAGCATTTTCCTGATATGCAATGGGAGTCGGCAGTTTCGAGAGGATTTTATCATAATCGAATTCTGCGGCAGGAAGTTTTTTGACCCGTTCCAGCACAAAAAGATTCTTTTTTTCCTGAGAGAGCGTTGTCCATTCTTCCGGAGTGAAACAGACGATTTCGATTCCTTTGCTGTCGAGAAAGCGGTACTCTTTCTGAATGATTCTGACTTTCAGTTTTGTCTGATAAAGATTCTTGTTTTCCTGTCTGGTGATTTCACTCCGGGCAATCTCTCCGGAAGAGAATTCGAATAGAACGGCATCGTAATGTTTTGCCGTGTAGACAGGTGAGTTGACCGAATTAGGCAGAGGTTCCGGAAGCGCTTTCGGAACCCCCTCGGAAATAATCAGAATCTGATTTTTGCCCAGATGGAAAATCTTGTGTTCCGGATTGTTTTTCATCTGCGTATGAATCTTGGAATAAATATATTCCTGAATGATCCGCGAAGAGTCATTTTTGATGGAATTTTCCTCCGGTTTGTCTCCGCACGAAGTCAGAAACAGCAGACAGAGCATTGCAACCGGAAATGCTGCGGGTTTCAGTTTCATTCGGCACGTCCCCTGAGCGCTTCCGCCATATCAAAATGAGCTTTCAGATAATCAGCGATCACCATAATCATGAAGCAGAAGAAAAGAATGACAAGAAGCTGGATTGCGGAACCGGAACAATAGGCTGTCCAGAGGCTTTTCCGTTCCATTTCCTTTCTGGAAAGTTCGGATTCATAATCGTCCAATGCTTTCTGCAGCTTTCTGGATGCCGCTTCCAGCTCCCAGTCGCCTCCCAGAACGTTTGAGGCGAAGATGAAATAGATTTTGACACGGGAAGCAGCTATTTCCTGTTCATTTTTATTTTCCTGGGAACGCTGCGCGGGATTGGAGACATTGGATTTGATTCCACCGAAAGATTCCGTCTGATTTTCCGCGAGCAGATTGGCATTCACAAATGCCAGAAACCGTTCCAGCGAGGAGATATGCGGGAAAAGCTGACGGTAGGAGTTCTGTTTCCGCATCATGAAAAGCCTTTCCTGATATATTTTTATTCTGTCTTTTTTTTCCCTTACAGCACTAGGAATATAAAAGGATGCCATAGTGGTCTGACTGCTGGTAATGCCTTTTGTCCGTTGGGGGATGGTTGTTCTGCGATCCGGCGTTGTGCTGGAGGTGCGTTCTGGGAATTCCCGCTCCATTTTGGCGATTTCTTTCTGGAAGAAGTCTTCGAAAATGGTTTTTATTTTCAGAATGTTTTCCTGATATTTTGCCAATGTCTGGAGGGAGGATTTTACCGATTCCGGGGAATCCAGCTGCTCATTGAACAGTTCAGATACGTTGGACAGGGAGGAAAGTGCCTGCCCGAAATAAGAGACCCCGTTATAGGGCGTGGAAAGCAGATTGATGGTATCATCATATTTTTTCAGGAATTTGTTCTGTTCCTGAAAAAGTTTTGCCGCTGTGGCAGGATCCGGATAGAGATTTTTCAGTTTAACGCTCTCTGCCGTCCGGTATCCGTTCCAGATCAGGGTTCCGATGGTTACGAGCAGTATGAGAATGGCAAGAATTCCGGAGAAGCAGATGTAGAATCTTCCCCAGATGTATTGTTTCCCGGCGGATTTTCGTGGAGAAGACGAATCGGCAAAGATTTTCTGTCCTTCTGTTTCCGTTTCGGGAGGGATTATTTCGTTTGGAGGTTCCGGTACCGTGACCTGTGCGGAACAATTCGGGCATTCGATGATTTGTCCTGCCCACTCTTTTTCCGCCTGCAGATTGACATTGCAATGCGGACAGCTGAAACTGATTTCTTCCATCTCCCTCGTCCTTTGTTGATGTTTTAAGAAAACAATAAAATAGAAACTTTTTTAAATTTTTACAAGTACAGATTAAATTAATATACAATTAAGATGATTGCAAATTTATTTTAGAATTATTTAAAAGGGAAATTCCTGAAAAGAGTTCTAAAATCAGCCGGGGATTCTTTTTCGCAGTCTGCCGGGTGGAAGACCGGTGGTTTTTGAGATGACTCTTGAAAAGTAAGCGGGATTGGAGAAGCCGCATCGGTCTGCAATTTCTTCCGCGGAGAGGTCGCTTTCCTTCAGGAGGGCAAGTGCCTTTTGGATTCGGCAGGAGGCAAGATACTCCGATGCGGAATGTCCGTAGAATCCGGAGAATGCCCGGCTGAGTGAAACCCGGTGAATTCCCAGCAGTTCCGCAACACGGTCGATATTGAGTTTATGATCCGTGAAATTTCTGTCGATGATGCGTTTTGCATTTCCCGCGATGCTTCCCGCGGATCTGCCTGCGGCGGGAAGGGCGGCTCTGGTGAGAATTTCGAATGCGGCCGCGAGAACTTCCATACGTTTTTCGTTTTGCGGAGATTCGATGTTGAGTTCAATGCGGCTGAAGAGCTCCTGCGGGCACTCGCCGGATTCGTTCACTCCGGGCTGGATGCGGAGTCCGTCGAAAAGTCCGCCGGCGCCGGGCCCTTCGAGCGTGAGCCAGCGATAGTGAAAGAAGGGTTTTCCGGGATAGTACTTATGAAGAGAACCGGGCGGATAATACCAGACGGAATTCGGAAGAAGGGTGAAGATTTCTCCGTTCCGGTGAAAGTATCCTTTGCCGTCGATGCACCAGAAGATTTCTCCGAAGTCGGCCACCTTGATCTCCTCCGGCGACTCCGGCGTCAGACGGAAGTGTCCGATGGAACGGACGTAAAACGAGGTTTTTCCCCGGATCACTGCAAAACGGTATTCCCTGTAATTTGTCATCTGTTACAAAATTCCTTTTCTTTGTTACAAAAGGATAAGAACTTTTTATTGACCTTTCCCGGAATATAGAGTATAATGAACCGGAATGCAATCGGAATGGGTGGCTGATTGCAAAAAAACGAATATTTTGTTCACCGTATTTTTGCCGGTGGCTTGCTGCAGAAATGGGAGTAATGCAAATGAGAAGGGAACAGTCGCTGAATGGAATCTGGGATTTCGCCTTTGCGGAATGCGGAATGGAGGAAATTGAACCGCAGAAAATCTCGTTTTCGGAGGTTATCACGGTGCCGGGGTGTTTCGATGCTCTGCCGGAGTATTTCGGAAAACGGGGCACAGGAGTTTACCGTCGTTTTGTCGAATGTTCCGGACCCGTGAAATTGAGTCTGGAAGCCATTGGTCTGCGGGCAAAGATCTACTGGGATCGGAAAGAGATTGCTTCTTCCGAACATCCTTATTCTCCGGAAGCGTTTGTCTTTTCCTCCGGGACTCCGGGTAAGCACGAACTGATGATTCTCACCGACAACCGGATGCAGAGCGGCACTTCCGCTTTGTTCTATCCGTATTACGATTTTTACGGTTATGGCGGCATCTATCGCGGAGTGACTCTGACGGAGCTTCCGTCGTTTTATATAGACCGTGCGGCGGTGATCCCGGAGAACATTGAAGACGGGACTGTCCGGATATCTCTTGTTCCGGGTGGTGAAGTGCCGGAGCGTTTCTCTCTCGGAGTCCGGTTCGATACTTCTGAACGGGAGGAGATGTTTGAACTTGCCGGAGACCATCCGGAAATCCGCTGCCGGGTGCCGTCCTTCAAGCTCTGGTCGACGGAGACGCCGCATCTGCATGAAGTGACTCTTTCTTTACCGGACGATTCCATTCGTGTGGAGTTCGGTATCCGGAAAGTGGAATGCCGGGAGGGCAAGATTCTGCTGAACGGCAATCCGGTCAAACTGATCGGTTACAACCGTCACGAGAGCCATCCGGAATTCGGTTCCGCCACGCCTGATTTTCTGGCATGTTCCGATCTGCGGATGATTAAGGAGCAGGGATGCAACCTGATTCGCGGCTGTCACTACAAGCAGAACGATTTCACACTGAGTCTCTGTGACCGTCTTGGACTGCTGGTCTGGGAGGAGTCGCTTGGCTGGGGCAACCGGGAGGAGCAGTTTGCCGATCCTGATTTCTGCCGTCTCCAGCGTGAGCAGACGGTGGCGATGGTGCGGCGGAGCATCAATCATCCGAGTGTGATTCTCTGGGGATTCCTGAATGAATGTGCCAGCAACAAACCGCTGGGCCGTGCCTGCATTCAGGATCTCTGCGAGTCGATCCGCCGCGAGGACGACTCCCGTCTGATCACATTTGCCTCCAACCGCACCGTGACCGATATTTCTCTGGATCTAGTGGATGTGATCTCGTTCAACACCTATCCCGGCTGGTACGATGGAGAGGCGACCGCGGAATCCGGGATCGACCGGGTCGTTCCGGAACTGGAACGTCTTGCCGCGTTTGCCAGCGCGCCGGAATACAGGGACAAGCCTCTGCTGATCAGCGAGATCGGCGCGGCCGCGATCTGCGGCGATCACTCCGGCATGCGCTGGTCCGAGGAGTACCAGAGCAAACTTCTTGAGACTGCGGTAAAATACATTCTGGAGAGTCCGCGTTACAGCGGCATCGCCATGTGGCAGTTCTGCAATGCGAAAACCTATATTACGACGCAGGGAGTTCTGACGCGTCCGCGCGGATTCAACAACAAGGGCGTTGTGGATGAGTTCCGCCGTCCGAAACTTGCATGGAAAACCCTGACCGGACTTCTGCGGAAATAACCGCTTCTGCCGCCGGAGCGAAGGGAATTTGTGGTTATGGTTTATGGCGCAGACGGAGTGTCTGCCCGTTATATTCCACATCCAGAATGCCGTTTTCCATGCGGACCTCCAGCAGAATGTTTTCGCCGGAGGGATTTTCTCCGAAACGAATCAGGAACCCGGACCATGGTTCCGTTTTCGGAACCTCGAAGGCAAGATGAGTCGTGATCATGTTCCGATGCGGTTCATTGCCGGAGACGGTTCCTTTTTCTTTGAGCACGGCGCGGGAAAGCGGAATCAGTTCCAGATTCAGTCCGTTGAAAAATGCCGTAATGCGGCCGGCGTCCTTACGCAGATTTGTCGTGCCGAGATGAAAATGATAGACGGAGTCTGCCGGTTCCATTCCGGAATCGAGGATCAGCCAGGTTTCCGGGTTGAAACGGACGACGCTGCGGAAGTGGCGGAGCTCTTTTTTCAGAGGGATGTTCCATTCGTCTGCCAGCGTCATGACCGCGGGAGAAAAAGCTGTTGCGTACTGCGGTTCTTGATCGAGCTGTTTTCCGGTGATCCATCCGCGGTTGAATCGCCAGTGATAGTTCAGGATTTTAAGTCCCGGAACGGTCCAGCGGCTGTGTCCTTCATCGTCCAGTTTCAGGGGACCGGAGGTCCTGCCGCTGCATCCGGCGTCGCCGAGAAGAAATTGTCCGTGTGCAAAGAGCTGGATGCTGCCGTCGTCCTGATGATGGTGCGCCCAGGCTTTGCCGGAACGGAAGGCAAGCAGAGTTTCGCTTCCGTCGCCTGCGAGTCCGCGGAAAAAGATGCCGAGTCCGGCGAGATGCTCCGACTTGAGTTCCGGCGCTTCGATCGGGAGGCTGTTTTCCGTCTTTCCTCCGGATTCCCTGCCGAGCCAGTTCAACCGGGCGGCGAGAGCAGGATCTTCCTCCGCGAAACATGCGGCATAATTGTGCCAGAGAAGACGGTACGGATGAACGGAGGCGTCATGATCGCCGAATGCGGTCAGCGCCCGCAGATTTTCTGAAGCTCCGTTTGGAATGCCTCTCTGGGCAAGTGCTGCGGAAAAGAGCTTTTTGAATGACGGATCTTTGAACCAGTTGTAATCGCCCCGTTCCTTCAGCATTTTCAGAATCGGCAGGATGGTGAGAAGAACATGCTGGAAGTAAGTGTGGCTTTCCTCCCAGACGCCGCTTTCCGGGTAGACGTGCACCGCGAGCTGGCGCGAGAGCATGGCGATGAAATCCTTTCTCCACTCTTTTGCGCAGGGATGATCGGGCCACAGCATCGCCGCGGTTCCATAGACGTTGATGATGTCTGTGTAAAAATTCTGGTTTGCCATGCCTTTGAGCGATGGATCGAAAGAATCCGGATCATCCGGCGGCAGCATGGCGGCGTATCCTGCGTAACAGCTCTGCGAGTGGAAAAGATTGGCAAGGAAGAGCATTTTGGAACGCAGTTCGTGAAGCAGCACTTCCGGAATCCGTTTTTCTTTTGCCAGTTCTTCCGTCAGGAACATCAGCGGAGCGATCCTGCGCGAGGAAACCGGATTGGTGGAGATGACTCCGGCGCCGTGCCAGAATGAAGCGACCCGGGCGCGGATGTAGCGTGTCATTTTTGCAAGGAACTGCTCCGAATGGATGTCTGCTTCCGGATCGGCAGGTTCAATGAGATATCGCATGAAATCGCTTCCGCTCCGGAAACTCCAGACGGTTTCCCCGGGAAGTGCATGGAAGGTCTGCGCGAGCATTTTTTCCAGCGGATAGAGTCCTCGCTGGATGTGAAGTTTCCGGAAGAGTCCCTGCTGTCTGAGCAGGTGGGGCAGATCAAGTTCCTCTTCATAAAAATGAGAGAGGGGCGGTTCGGTGGAGGTGAGATCGTCGCCGCCGGGGGGAGTGAATTCGGCTTTGGTTGCGGCGGCGAGCGCCCAGATTCGTTTGCCGTATCCGAGCCATCCTTCCCAGCAGAGGGCGGGAACGCATTCGGTCCGGTCGCGTTCCGGAATCCGTTCGGAGGGCGGGCCCGGAACGGCGTCGGCTTTTGTCCAGGCGGGGACGAGACGGCGGGAGAGACGATTGCCTTTCCGCAGTCTCCGCATCCATGCGTCGATGGAATTGAGCCGGTTTCCCTTCCACTCTTCGCCGCGGAGGGCGATGACGCCGAAGATGGTGTCTTCGCCGGGATGGCGGAAGGCGAAGCCGTCGGAGAGGGTCAGCTGGGACTGCTGGGTCCACGGACCGAGCTTTGCCAGTTCCGTATCAATGAAGTAGTGCAGATGACGGGTTTCGTAATACGGTGTCTGATTCAGAAAATATCCGGTTTCGGGAAGGTGTTCCCGTTCGAAGATCCAGACGACCTGATCCGATTCCTCGGCATGGAAGACCTCTTCGATTTTGATGAAATGCTGTCCTGCATCCAGCGTGAAGGTGATGGAATAAGAGAGTTCATCGTAACGGGAACGCAAAACGGTGCGGAGAGGTCCGGATTCCAGAATTTCCGTCCGGACCTTTTTGACCGGTTTCAGGGTGTCGAAAAATGTTTCACCGAACCATTTCCCATTGCGGAACCGGATCCCGGCGACAGGGCCCGGAACGGCGCAGGGCCCGGGATTTTGGTAGTCCTGCGAGGCGGGGATACGGATTGCGATTATTCCGTTCCCGATCTCCCAGTGGGTGTTCCGGTTGATCAGATTTACGGAATGAAGCTGTTTTTCCGGCATTTCCGGCGAGAGTTCCAGTTCCAGAGTTTCTCCTGCCGTCAATGCCAGCCCGAGAAAGAAACGGTTCGGGTTCTGCCGGGATTTCTGTGCGGGGAAATGAGCCCCGCTCTGTTTGTCGCGGCAGAGAAAACAGACCGGCTCAGGCGGGTCGCATGGAAAGTCGGTTTCGACGACCTGAAAATCATGGGGAAGCGAGCAGGATTCCTGAATGCGGAGGCATCCGTTCGCACAGGTCAGCATAGGGGAGGGAATGGCGGTCATGGTAAAACTCCTGAGGATTAATGAAGCAGCAGATCCCGCAGATTTTGCATATATTGTTTCCGATGGATATGTTCGCAGTTTTCCCGGATCTGCGTGACAAGTTCCGGCAGCAGGCGCGCAAGCTCTTCTTCAGCGGGTTTTGAGGAGAGCAGAGGCAGAAAAAGCCTGTCGGTGAGGAGCCGTGTGATGAACTCCTCGACATTCGAATTGTTGCTGTGGTCCATATGATCCTCGTGTTCCGGCAGATTCAGCACCTGACTGGCGACCGATGCGAGTCCCGGATGAAAGATTTCCGGATGATCTATCACTTTTTGAATGGAACTGCGGTAAGGGGACAAGCCGTGGCATTCCTTCAGAAGGGCTGTTTGAACTGTTTCTCCAAGGATGAATCCGAAGAATTCCGCGGCAGGACGGGTGCATTCGGGAGCCGCCATGCTGATCCGGCAGTAGGGAATTTCGGAGGAACCGTCCGCAGCCAGCGGAAGGGAATGGACCCCGATGGGCGGAGTTTCCCCCTTCAGGGCGAACGCGCCGAAATAGAAGCTGTTTTTGACTGCCGCTCCGGAATGTTCGATCAGCAGCCTGCGCGCCTGTTCAAAGCGGTCGGTGGTCCGCATGTCGACGCTGTAGAGTTCGTTGTCCCGGATGAAAGAGAGAAGTGCGGTGAGTTCCTCCAGTTTTTCCCGGAGTTCGGCATCGTTCATTGCCCTGCGGCGGAAGAAACCGATGCTGTGGAGCATCAGAGTCGTATTGACGGGCATGACCGAGTGGGAACCGCAGCAGCGTTTCGCCCATTTCATCAGGTTGAGCCATGAACTGGTGTCCGGTTCTTCTCCGCCGTGGACCGTGCGGTAAAAGAGCATGGACGGCTGGAGAAGATACGGCATGGAATCGGAAAGACGCAGATTCTGAAGCTCCGGAATGATATCCTCCTTGCGGAACCCGCTTCCGCAGTTGCGTTCGATTTCGGAAATGGGGACGAACCCGATTCCGCGGCTGTGGAGTTCATCGGGCGAGCGCACGATGACGACGGGATGGCTGCGGCGCAGATCAAGAAGTTCCCGTACTTTTTCCGGATCCGGAAGAAAGTACGGCTTGATTTTCCACTGCGGATGAAGCATTTCGAATTTCCGGATGACCCGGCACCAGAAATCGGTCTGCCATGGAAGATCCTCTGTAAATACGACTTCCACATCCGGAGCGTTCCGCCGGTCCAAGGTGGGTACGGCGCGGAATGCCGGATTCACTTTGAAGCCTTTCTGGGGGGTGCAGAGAAGAATCTTTTCCTCTTCCAGCTCTTTGAGCGCGGCTGCGGCGACGTGCCTTGATTCATTCAGGAGTGCCGTTAATTCCCGTATGCTGGGAGTGCCTTCCAGAAATCCGGGTTCGCCCTGAAGAATTTTCTGTTTCAGTATTTGTTTGACCGTTTCGATTCGTTTTGACATTCCGCACCCGCCTTTCCGGTTCGTTCCGTCCGAGGTTCCTGTTTTTCTGTTGTTATTATAGCACAAAACAGCAAGGAAAGCAAGTCTTTTTCTGACAATTGTCATAAAAAATAAAAAAATATCTTCTCTTTTTGTACTTGAAAATAAAAAAATAAAGAAATCTGTCATATTTTTTTAAAACAGCTGTTGCTTTTGACGGCGTTTTGTGGTATAATATTCCGAAAGAACAAAAAACGATGTGGATTTCCGCAGAAAGAGGTGACAATGTCTTACTCCGCAAGATATTTCCTGCTTGCCGCGTTTGCATGTCTGGCTGTTGCGTTTCCTGCCGGAGCGCAAATGAAAACCGGGGAACAGATGCGGGACTGGTTCCGGGTCTTTTCCCTGAACGAAAAGCAGCGCGACTTCGATTACTCCGCCGTTCTTTTCCGGACGAATCGCGAGTCGAACATTTTTTATCCGGGTGAAAAACCGGAACTTGGCATTCAGATCCGCGCGACCGGGAAAATTCCGCTGAAATGCGATGCCGTCATCCGGATTATCCGCTGGTCCACGGAGAATGTGCCGGGAGACATCTGGCGGCCTCAGGTGAAGCATCTCGGCACGGTCGACTCGATTCCTTTGAAGATTGATCTTCCGGCTGGCGGCTGGAAAAATTTCAGGATCGCTCCGAATCTTCCGGAGACGTTCGGCGGTTATGCCGTGGTGCTGGAAATGGGACCGTATGGAAATCGGTTTGTCTCCTCTCTGGTACGCGCCCGTGAAAATAAAACGGTTTTGCGGAAATATCCGAAGCAGGGCAGCGAATTCTTCCCCCCGGCGACGATGGAACGGCTCGGGCTTCAGGCGGTCCGCTACGGCATTCCCTTCCTGATGAAGAAGAGCGGGCGCGGCCGGGAGCGTCTGATGGCAAAACTCGATTCCGTCTTCCGGGAGATGAAACGGCATAAAATCGTTGCGACCATTGAGATCGGTGCCGGAAGTTTTACCGATGGCCAGCCTCTCGGCATGCCGCGTCCGCACCTCGACAAAAACAATGTAATGCTCCAGACGAAATCCGACATGGCGTGGCTGCCGGAACATGATCCCGAGTTCGGCGAATTCTGCTATGAGATTCTTTCCAGATACGGCTGGCCGAAGGGACCGGTCAACGGGATCATGCTCTGGAATGAACCGTGGGAGGGGATTTCCATTTCCGGATGGGGGGCGGATATGCCGCGTTATCTGGAAATGTACAAGGTGATGGGCGATGCGGTCCGCCGCGCGAATCGCGATGCCGGAGTCCGCGTGCTGATCGGCGGCTGCGACTCTTCCTCCAATACTCTTGATAAATTTTTCGGAGACGAGTCCGATGAGCTGCTGAAGGATCTGGATTTTTGCAGTATTCATTATCAGGGACTTTCGGCGCCGAGTCTCTTCCGGAAATGGCGGAACCGCAAACCGGAGCGTGTGCTGATCTGGGACACGGAAAGCTGGGTCGCCAACTCGGAGGATCTGCTGGCAGGAGTGATTGCGGCGAACCGCGCCGCGGGATATGACCGGTCCATGGGATTCTTCGGCGGATATGTCTTCGGGTGCATGCGGCATGACGGAACTCCGATCGAAGGCGTGATTATGACGGAAACGGGAAAGAAAAAGGTATCGCTTCCTCTTGCCGCGTATCCGATGGCAGCCGGGATCGCCGCAATGCAGAGTTTTATCGGGGATCGCGAGTTCCGCGAAATCCTGTTTCAAAAAGGACTCCCCTGGATCTTTGTTTTTGACGGACTGAATGGACGGAAGGAGGACGGAACCGTTGTTGTCCTTGGCGATCTGAGCGGGTTGTTCGGTCACAATGCCGTAATGTATCCGAATGTCCGCCCGCTGGAAGAGATCCGGCGGAAGAATGAGCTCCGGAAGCAGATTCCCGCACTGAAACAGGGAACTCCTCTCTGGGCTTCTCTGCGGGATGAGTTTTCACGCCGCTTTCCCGGCAAACACATCGGCGACGGCAATCTCATCCGTTCTCTGACGGAGCTGCTGAACGAGCCGTGGCCTTTTACCGGCGTTTCGCTGGATGTGGATGCCTCCCGGGGAACGTTTGCCCTGTTCGATATGTACGGCAATCCGGTCAAGCCGGAGAATGGAGTCTACCGGATTCCGCTTGATATTCGCGGTTTTTATTTCCGATCGACGGCTTCCGGCGGTTTTGACGACCTGCTGGATGCGCTGAAGCGTTCCCGTATGACTGGAATACAGGTCGCCGAGCTGATTCCACGCGATTTTCTGGAATCCGTCAAACCGGGAGCTGAACTGCGAATGACGGTTCACAACCTGCTGAACCGTCCTTTGAACGGACGCTTGAATGGAACGGTCGAGGGACTGTCCATTCAGTATCCGGATCGGCTTTCTCTGGCTCCGTTTGAAAGCCGCGAGGTCATTGTGACCGTAAAGAGCGGAAATGCAAATCCTCGGAACCTCTATCCCCTGTACTTCGCATTTGACGCCGGAAACGACGGTTTTGCAGAGGTCCGTGACACTATGCGCAGCAATGTCATCGCAAAACGAACCGTCAAAATTGACGGTTCTTTGAATGACTGGAAAGGTGTGACTCCGCAGGTCGTCAGCAATGACGGAACAGTGGAAACAACTCTGATGGAACAGGCATGGCTCCCGTTCGAACAGGACACCACCAGCCGTAAGAAAAGTCTTGCCATGGTTTACACGGCTTATGACCGGGAGTATTTTTATCTTGCGGCAAAGGTTTCCGACCGGACTGTTCATCCGGGAACGCTTCGTTTCGAAACGCGGGATGATGCGATGTTTTATTATCCGGAAGTGACGCTGAAATACAATACGGGAAAAACGTTCCTGTATGAGGTGCAGAAGGAAAGTGCCTCGGCTGTTTGCGGGATTGAGAAGCCGGGAAAACCGGGTGTGCGCGTTCCGGAATGTATTCGTCCTTCGGTGGAACGCCTCCGCTTTGATCTGGTTCTGCCGGAAGAGCGGCTGACAAAAGTGACGCTGTATTTCCCGTGGAGCGATTTCCGTTCCGGCAGGGAGGCGTGGATTCGGTTTCTTGACCGGAACGGAAAGGAATTGACGGGAAGCCGGCAGTTATGGAGTATCAAGGAGGGGGCCTTTGTTTCCTGCGAGGCTGCGGGATCGTTGAGTCTTGAGATTGTCAATCCCCGCTGGTGGCACAAGGAGTCCGGACGTGTCGCCGGAATTTTCTTTGACCGGGGATCGCGCTCCGATTTCCGGTTGAGTCAGTCGGGGGCATATCTGAAGTTTCTCGGTTTGGATGAGAAAGAACCGGGGAAATGGATCGGCAGATTCGGTTCTCTCGGATATCTGCTTCCCGGACTCGGAGAGAAGAAACTGGACCGGAATATTTCCTGCGTTCTCCGCAATGACGATGTGAAGGACCGCCTTGTCTGGCCGGAAGGCGTGCGGCGGTACAGCTACCGGATGCGCCCGATTCTCCCGGACGGCGCCTCCTCCGGCGCCGACAACATCCAGATTGCTTTCAACGCGCTTTCGATTCAGGAGGATCCGGTGACGATTGCGAATCTGCCCGGACGCATGCCGGGGTTTGTGAATTACAATTCCAGCGATTATGAATTCGCATTGAACAAGGTGGCTTCCGAGTACGGCGGAGGAACCGAGATCTGGAGATTGCAGGTTCCCGACGGTGTCCGCAAGCATTTTTATCCGCGTCAGCCGAAAGCTCCGTGGGAAGGCGCTGTGAAAAATGGTTCTCTGGTGATTGTTTACAAGAATGAAACTCGTTTTGTGGAGGCGGCAATTCCATGGAATGAAATACCGCTTGTGAAAAAACAGATGGAGGAGGGGAAGACAGTCAAATTCTCCTTCCGCGTCAATGACGATGGCGCGTCGCCGCTGGATTTCGGAAAGGACCGCGCCGTCACACGCAAGGCTGGCTACACCTTCCATCCGGACTGGAAAACGAACTGGACCAATGAAATTGAATTCCGTTTTGAACCATGAACAAAGGGAATCAGAGCGGGGGTTCATACAAATGAACTGGGACACAATCAAACATACAAAAAAGAAAGGTTGGGAGATGAGAAAGAAACAGTTTTTTACATTGATAGAGCTCCTTGTGGTAATTGCTATCATTGCCATTCTGGCGTCACTGCTTCTGCCTGCATTGAACAAGGCGCGGGAGAAGGCTCAGAATGTGATCTGCATCAACAATCTGAAAGGGATTGGGACCGGAATCGCCCTGTATGAAGACGGCAAATATTTTCCTCCGATCAATGACGGTAATGCGGTATGGAGTATGACCATTGCTCAGACGATGGGGATCAAGCTGAATTCGGAAAACAGAGCTGGATTTAAGACGAAAGCATTTACCTGTCCGTTTGACCGTCCATCCGGTTCCAGCGGCCCGCGAAACAGCTACTATCTGAATGCCGGGAACAATGCGAACAATCCGACGAATTTTACAGATAAGGATCCGATCGTTATCGGACGTATCACAGGTTATATGAATTTCAGCGGAAGTAATGGTAATATCCGTCACAATGAGGTGGCTCTTGTCATGGATGCATTTAATAAAAACAGAGATGGGGTAGATGGAGACTCCAATTTCTGTCTGGGCGCGAGCAACTGTGCACAGTTTTACGCATACTTCAACTCGACAAAAGGACATGCGCCGGATGGAGATAGAAATGCTTTGATGCTGCAGGGAAATGTGATGCGTCTTCCGGGAAGTTATTTTATCAATGCCGGAGCAGCTCCGGCAAGACATTTTACGGGATGGATTTATAAATGAAAAAAGAATTTCGGAAAATTATTTTTCCCGCTGTTATGTGCTTGGCTTTTTCCCTTTCGGCGGGGAATCTTCTTCCGGAACGTCTGGATTTTACTGTTCCGGGCAGGGAGACTACTGGTGGTGAACTTGAAGTCGTGGGCCGCAGTTTTCTGTGTTCCGATACCTCCGGCGGACGCATTGGGAATGCCGGATCCGTTTTCAAATTTGTTCAGGATCGGAATTCAAAAGCCGTAAAACGGATCAACGCTGTGCTGGCAAAACCTGTTTCAGCGGCTCCGGTCGAGTTCAGTATCGGATTTGATC
>CALXMJ010000247.1 GCA_944389445.1 uncultured Victivallales bacterium
CCCTGCAGAACCCGTTCATGCGACGGAGTATATCCGAGCTCGTTATAGATCTCGGTCGCCATAATCGGAAGCCCCTTCAGATAGCGGTAACGGTTTTTCCATGCATTGAAATGAAATTTCCTGCCGATTTTCGTGTTGTGATCGTAGCTGTAAAAATGACTGGTGGTGGTGAGGAACTCCTTCAGCTGCGGAAAGTCCTTGACAAAGTATTTTTCCGGACGATAACGGTAAGCCGCATTGCCCGAATCATGTTCCACAATCAGTCCGTTCCGCGCAAGCTCCCGGAACATGCTGACGCTGGATGCGGGATCCGGAAACGAGATGTCCAGCTGATTTCCGATTTTCCGCGGGGTAAGAGAAAGTCCCCAGTCCAGAGTCACCATCGAATAATTCAGAAGCCGGGCCAGCCAGATTGTCTCCGGAACATACTGTCCGCCGCCGAACGTGGAGTTGCCCGTATAGAAATGCGCTTTCCCGTTTCTGGTCAGCACACCATTCTTTTCCCCGTATTCATAAGGCAGCTTTCCGACCGGCGGCAGATCGGATGAAGAGGGCGCCTCATGAAAGATCAGCCACTCTCCTTTCCGGGAGGGGCTCCGCACTGCCGCAGCGGGCTTTGCGCCGGAGGTCCGGACACTCAGCGATACATCATCCAGAAAGGCATCTCCCTGTCCCCACATCTGAAACTGAAGCTCCAGAAGAGGAGCCCGTTTCAAGTATGGCTGCGGCATAGCGAAATCTTTCCGGAAATCCGTCCACTCCGCCGTTTCGGGAATTGGGAACGAAACCGAAAGCTCCTTGCCGAGTTCGTTTTTCATCGCCTTCCGATCCTCCGGATTGCGGAAGAGGATATGAACCATCATCCTTTTCCCCTTATGGCGCAAAGAGAGGATCACCTGAGCTTTTTCCGCATCGTTCCAGGGGGGAGGCGTGGCCCGGCAAAAGATTTGAGCACCGCCTTTGGGTCCGTCCTTGTGAAAATGCAGAGAACAGGTTCCGGAAGAGGCCTCCCGGTTTGTCCGCTGAACGAATCCCGGATCGCCGCCGAAAGCGCCGCCATAGAGCCAGGAGTCCATATTTTTTTCAAATCCGGGATTCGGGCAGAGGTTCTTTTCCGCGCCGGACACGGAGAGGAAACAGAAAAACGGGAGAAAAAAAAGCCATTGTTTCATTGTTTTGAAAATCCTGTATTAAAATTTTAAAAGATTTCTTTCTTGTTTTTCAGTAAAACCAGGAGCGGAAATTCCCGGATTTTGTGTATTGGGTCGTCGAACTGACGGAGCCGTCCGACCAGAGCAGATTGACCATGTCCCCGGGCAGGTCGCAAACGGTGTGTTTCATTGCGGCAAGATCTCCGCGCGCACTCATTCCCCCGTGCCGGAAGCAGAGGTTGAACTTATTTCCGTTGGGATACCAGTCGGTCTGTCCCAATCCGACTCCGGAACAGGCATCCGCCATATAAATTTTCCGTCCCGGCACCTTTCCGGAGCGTTCATAGATTCCATAAAGATTGTTCGGCCATGAGGTGGCTTGGATTTTCATGGGAATGAAACTGGCATTGACCGCATAATTTCTGTTGTCATCTCCGACTTTTGTCACAGGACACTTCATGATGCTGTTTGCGGAAAAAACATAAACGCCCTCTCCGTTTTTCGTATACTTCAATTTCATATAATCGGCAATTTTCCGCAGAGCGATGCGGGAATCATTGATCGTGGTGCTTGATGAATATTCCCCGGGAGGAAAATATCCGAAATCCCCCTCATACACCATCACTGCGTTTCCCAGCTGTTTCAGATTGGATATGCAGGCGATGGCATGCGCTTTCCTGCGCGCCGCATTCAGAGCCGGCAGAAGAAGTGCTGCCAGAATTGCAATGATTGCTATTACAACAAGGAGTTCTATCATTGTAAAATGTTCCGCTTTTGTTTTCATGTTTTTTGCCATTCTGTTCTCTCCAGATTTGATTTTTCATAATTATAGTGTAAAGTTACCTGAAAAACAATATTCAATTTGATGTAAAAATACACAATTTGCGGAACAGTCCGCAGAAAGAGTCCTTCCGTGGAAACGATTGTTTATACAAACCTTCCGTATCGGGAACAGCAGTTTTTCCTTCCCTTCTATCCTTCCGGAATCGGGCATTACACATTGAAAAAAGGCTGGGCGGCGGATGAGAGCCCGGAGCTTTCGGGCCAGGTATCCATTTTGTGGTTTGAACAGGGGGAGATGGAAGTGACGTACTATGGACAGAAACATCTCCTGACGACCAACGATGTTCAAATCATTCTGCCGAGAGAGCAGCGCTGCCGGAAAGTGGTCAGCGACTTCTGCGAATACCGCTGGCTGACCTTCTGCGGACAGAATGCCGTCGGGCATGTTCTTTCCTACGGCTATGACCGGATCATCCGGAATGCGGGGCCGTGCCCGGTGGAACTGTTCCAGAAAATCTCCCGGAATCTCAGTGACACGGATCCTTTCATACAGAGAATGATCATTTCCTGGATCGACCAGATCCTGGCATTCGCGGGCGGCAGACACGATCCGCGGATTCACACAGGACTTTATGCGAAACGGGCAAAGGAGATCATTGAGACCCAGTACAACAATTCCGAAATCAATGTGAATACGATCAGTGATATGCTCGGATGCGACCGGAGCACGCTGACCCGTCTGTTCAAACGGGAGATGAACCGCTGTCCCGGCGAGTTCCTGATGTCCACCCGGATCGCAAATGCGGGAAATCTTCTGCGGGGCAGCGACATTCCTGTTGCCGAGGTCGCCAAACGCTGCGGCATTCCGAATCTGAACAATTTCTGTCGTTTTTTCAAACGGATCAGCGGCATGACTCCACTCGAATTCCGCAGGAAAAAAGGAGTCGATTGACGCCATCTTTCCCTTCGGCGTGCAGAATCGGGACGAACGCGGAAGAGTCGCGTCGAAAGAGGGGCGGCCGTCAACACATCGTTTCTCTGTTGACATGAAAAATTCCGGTCCGGAAGAGTCTGTTTTTCTGCGATGATGCCTCGAAGGAAAAGGATTTCTGCGGAAGGAATGGACACCATGCGGCTTCACCGACCTCCGAAACGCCGGGAGTTACCGCCTTTTCCAGATTTTCCTTGTCAGCTGGAAAACGACCTGATTCCCCCCTGCAGGACAGGGAATTCCATCCCGGCGGACCGTCAGAGTCATGGTCTGGGTTCCCGGTTTTCATGAGCGATTTTTCATTTTGTCTTGCAACTGGCAAGGGGGGATCGCACTCGGTCGAAATGAAAACACATCCTTGTTTTTCTGATCCGGATTTGAGTTTAGAAATTGAAAATGAAATCTATCCTCAACCACCGCATGGTATTCGACCATATACAACTAAGACAGAAAATAAAAAGATCGAATTTCTCGGGAACCGGGTTTTTTCTGTCACAGAAACCACAGAAAAAATTCTGCCGGCAAAGAATTCCTTGAAACTTTCATGCCCGTTCTTTCTGTTTGTTGAAGATATTTATTCATCCGCTGGGGGATTGCTTGCTCTCTGCAATCGGAGTAAATCAATGTTTTCTGTCGGTTTTCCTTCTTCACTTGCTCTTGGTCAGGGGTTTACACCATTACAGCTTGCGCTGCCCGGTTCCGGATTAATCTTCTCCGTCGCAACTGATGTGGATATTTTCGACTGTAAAAATGCTTTTGATACAGTTAACGGCAAGATAAAAATACCTTTAAAAATGAGGGCTTGCGATTACTTCAAATATAGGAATTCCAATATCGGAAAAGATTATTCCGGTTGGCTTCTTAACGAAGACCCGTTTATGCAGACCGTTTTACGATTCCTTGAAAATTCTCCGGAACCCGTATGGCATCGCTAAAATTGTCATGCGCCTGCTGAATAGAATCTTCCTGAATCCGTATTTTGCTGCTGTCTGTTTTCCGGACAGCAGTCCCTTTGTCCGCGGAATGCCGTCTTCCGGAAAAGACGGGAATCGCAGGAACGAATTCCGTGCATTGTCCGGATTGGATACCCGGATGGAAAACTTTTTTCGGTTCCCTTCTGGAAAAATCTGCAAAACGGATTACCTTATTAGAAAAACTTTTTCGGAATTGGAAGGTGCAAGTTGTTTCTTTTTTTCTATAATCTTTTTTTTCCGCTGGTGTTTTTGTTTTTTCTGCCGGGGCTGATCATCAAGCTGATCCGCCGTCCGGGGACAAAACGGAATTATCCGGAACGGTTCGCTGTTTTTACGGAAGAGAAACGAGCCGCATTGAGTGCATTGGATCATCCGGTCTGGCTCCATGCCGTCAGCGTGGGGGAAACCAATCTTGCCCTGACAGCGATTTTCGCCTGGCGCAAGGTGAATCCGAACCGTCGGTTCGTTCTTTCGACTTCCACAACGACCGCGCAGGAAATCGCACGGAAAAAAGTCCCGGAAGGCGTTGCAGTCATCTTCTGCCCGATCGACTTTCTTCCGTTTGTCCGGAGAACCTACAACCTGATTCAACCTTCCGGACTGGTTGTATTCGAAACCGAGATCTGGCCGAATCTGATCCACACCGCCAAACAGCGCGGCTTGAAAACTGCTCTGGTCAATGCGAGGATGTCCGACCGGTCCATGCGGGGCTACAAGCGTTTCCGGTGCTTCTTCGCTCCCGTGATCCGTAATTTTGACGCGATCTGTGTGCAGACCGCTGCCGACCGCGATCGCTTTGAATCCGTGGCGCCGGATATGGCGGACCGGATTGTCGTCGGGGGCAACATCAAGTTTGACCAGCGTGCACCCGAGAATTTCAAACTGCCGGATCTTTCCTCCGTATTTCCTCCTTCCGCGGGGCCGGTTATCATTGCGGCAAGCACGCATCCGGACGAGGAGAAGATGATTGCCGACGCGTTTCTCCGTCTCAAGCAGAAACTTCCGGATACCGTTCTGGTGATCGTTCCCCGTCATGCGGAGCGCGGCGCGGAGCTGGCGGATATGCTCCGGGGAAAGGGAATCCGCTATTTCCGCCGGACATCAGGTCCGAAACCCGAACACTATGTGGATTGTCTTCTCGCCGATACCACCGGAGAACTGATGGGATTCATCGCCGCATCCGACATCGTCATCATGGGCAAGACTCTCGCGGGCAACAACGAGGGACAGAACATCATCGAACCCGCGGTGCTCGGCAAGGCGATCATCTCCGGACGCGAACTGCGGAATTTCCGGCAGGCAATGGATATCCTGAAAAAAGCCGATGCCGTCCTGACCGTCGAAACCGACGGCGAACTCGACAAGGCTCTCTATATGCTGGCATCGGATCATGAACTGAGAAACAAACTCGGTCGCCGCGCGCATGAGGCGATTACGGCTCACAGCGGCGCGATCGCGAAGAACATCGAACTATTGGAGAAGTTGTTTTGAAAACCCAAATGCTTCAGGCCCGTGAAGGGGTCGTCACTCCGCAGATCAAAGCCGTTGCCGAAAAAGAACACCGCAGCGTTGAATTTATTCAGGAACGCGTGGCGGACGGGCGCGTCGTTATTCCCGCCAACATCAATCACAAGAACCTGGAACCGATGGGAATCGGGCGCGAACTGCTCTGCAAGATCAACGCCAATATCGGAAATTCAGCCATGTCGAGCTGCCCGCAGGCGGAAAAGCGGAAACTTCAGCAGGCAATCCGCTATGGGGCCGACACCGTAATGGATCTCAGCACGGGAGGAGATATTGATTTGATCCGTTCCTCCATCATCGAAGCCAGTCCGATTCCGGTCGGGACCGTGCCGATCTACGAGGTCATTGCCAGATACGGGGCAGACAACTTCGACGAAACCGCCATTCTTGATACCATTCTTTCCCAGGCGAAACAGGGCGTCGATTATATGACAATCCACGCGGGACTCCTCCGGCGGCATGTGCCCATCGCACTCAAACGTGTGCTGGGAATCGTCAGCCGCGGCGGTTCCCTGATGGCCCAGTGGATGAAGCGATACGACAAGGAAAATCCGATCTACACCCGTTTCGACGATATTCTCGATATCTGCCTTCAATATGATGTGACTCTCTCCCTGGGTGACGGTCTGCGTCCGGGCTGTCTTGCCGATGCCAGTGACGAGGCGCAGTTCGCGGAGCTGGTCGTCCTCGGTGAACTCGTGAAACGCTGCCGCGCCGCCGGTGTGCAGGCCATGGTCGAAGGGCCCGGACATGTCCCCTTCCATCAAATCGAGATGAACATGAAACGCGATCGGGAAGTCTGCGGCGATGCCCCATTCTATATTCTCGGTCCGGTGGTGATCGACTGTGCCCCCGGTTACGATCACATTGTCGCATCCATCGGCGGAACGGCGGGTGCTTATTACGGCGCCGCGATGCTCTGCTATGTTACTCCGAAAGAACATATCGGCCTGCCGGAGGCGGAGGATGTCCGCAACGGCTGCGTTGCTTTCCGGATTGCGGCTCACGCCGCGGATGTCGCGCTCGGAAAACCAGGAGCGATTGATCGCGACAACGCCATCGGCCGTGCCCGCGCTGAATTCAACTGGGAAAAACAGTTCGATCTTGCGCTGGACCCCGACCGTGCCCGTGAATACCGGAAGCAGGCGCTCGAAGCCTCCAATGCCAAAAACCAGCATGGAACGAAATACTGCACGATGTGCGGTCCGGATTTCTGCTCGATGCGCATCAGTTCCGATCTGAAACAGGAAAAATAACCATTGGACGGTATTGATACAGATCCTGCTTCCACGGTTCCGGTCCGGAGCGACGAGGATTTCATGCGTGCCGCATTGCGTCTTGCGGAAATGGCGGGCGAGCAGGGCGAAGTGCCGATCGGTGCCATCGCCGTGAAAGACGGACAGATCATCGCCAGGGGATGGAATCAGGTTGAATCCTTGAAGGATGGCACTGCCCATGCGGAACTGCTGGCGATGACGGCGGCGGCCGCCGCCGTGGGAGACTGGCGGCTGGATGGAGTGACGATCTACGTCACCAAGGAACCATGCGCAATGTGTGCCGGTGCACTGGTGAATACTCGTGTGGACCGCGTCGTCTACGGAATGCCCGATCCGCGCTCCGGCTGTGCCGGGTCCGCTTTGGATGTGACAGGGTTTCCGGGGATGCTTCACCGGGTCCGGGTAACGGGGGGAGTTCTGGAGGAGGATTGTAAACAAATCATCCGGGATTTTTTTCTCCGTGTCCGCAAACGCTGAAATGGAAAAATAGAACTCGGCGGCAAAAAGACGCGGATGCATTCGGCTGCGGCTTCGGTCCGGCGGAAGATGCTGCTCGTCCGCTGGACGAAAAACAAATTGGAATAGAACAATAGACGAAAAAAATTGTCGCAACCCCGATAGAGGGAGGATGGATGTAATGAGACGTCACTTTTTTCTATTTTTATTCTGTATGGTTCTCCTGTCCGGAGGAGTTGTTTCCGGAGCGGAGAACTCCGCCGGGAAAAAGCCGGACGAGGAACTCCCCTACAAGAACTTGTCTGTGTTCATGGAATCGCTGATGCTTCTCCGGGCGAAATATGTTGATACGGAAAAGATTTCCTACGAGAATCTTCTGCGAGCGGCGATGCGTGGAATGATGCAGGAACTTGATCCGTTCAGCTCCTACGAGGAGCCGGACGACTTCAAGAATACGGTGGAGGACAGCATGGGAAAATTTCCGGGGATCGGCGTGGTGGTTACATCCCGGGACGATGCTCTGGAAATTGTGTCCGTCATGGAGGATGGCCCCGCTGCGAAGTCAGGCCTCCGGAGCGGTGACCTCATTCTGGAAATCGACGGGAAAAATACCCGTATGATGTTTCTGGACGAGTGTGTTAAAATGATGAAAGGCCCGGTCGGCGCAAAGGTCAAACTGAAGATCTACCGGCGTTCCAGCGATTCGACGAAGAATGTGGAAATCGAGCGGGCGGTGATAGCTGTTTCTTCCGTGAAGGCGGTCGGCTGGGTTGCGAACCGGATCGGATATCTCCGTATCACTCAGTTTACGGCGACGACCGCATCCGATCTCGACAAGGCGCTTGCCAAACTCAAAAAGGATAAGCTGGACGGCCTGATTATCGACCTGCGCAACAATCCGGGCGGCCTTTTGACCGCGGCGATTGAAACCGTCAGCCGTTTTGTCGAGAAAGGGAAACTGGTTGTTTCCATTGAAGGCAGGGCGGAAAAAACGGTCCGGCATAACGCAGTCAACTGTACCAAGGATCTCGACCTGCCGATCGTTGTTCTGATCAATGAGAATTCCGCGAGCGCGGCTGAGATCTTTTCGGCCTGCATGCAGGATTACAAGCGGGCGATTCTGGTCGGCGCCCGTTCCTTCGGCAAGGGATCGGTTCAGGTGATCATCCCTCTTTCCGACGGCGGAGCGCTCCGGATTACCACGGCAAAATACTACACTCCCGGACGCAAGGAAATTCACGGCAGAGGCGTCGATCCGGATATTGCAGTCAATACGAGCCCCGCCGGGTCAACGGCAATCGCCCATCATGTCGGAATGCGCGGCGACAAGGTCCCCCTGGTTCAGGATGGAAAATACCGCGATGTTCAGCTGGAGCGCGCCATTGAAATTCTGAAAGGCGTCACCATTTTCCGTCAGGCGGAGAAGTGACGCCTCCATTCCGGCTGCGAAGTTCCCCTCATGGTTCCGCGGTCAGTTCATAGTGAATTGCGCCGCCGATGGGGATCGACAGGATTTTTCCGTCGAACGAGGCATTTACTTTTTTCGTTCTTTTCCCTGAAAGATCCAGTGCATAAACCGAGAGTTCGCGCACGCTCGGAAGATGTACGGTCCCTTCGACCGGCTGAAGCAGAATCGGCGCTTTCCCGGATTCGGCGAATCGGGTTTTCAGCGCATTGTATTTGGTTCCCGTGTTCCAGCAGCGGGCGACAGCCGTCATGAGGATGCGCACGGAGGTTTCCAGCGAGGCATTGTCGCGGCTCGTCAGAATCACGGCGGCGAAATCATTTTTGAGGTCAAAGACCGTGTTTCCGCAAACCACTTTTTTCCCGTTCGTGAATCCGGAAAATCCTTTTGTCCCCGGAGTGACCACACGGAACTGACGGTTCGGGATATCCCAGTAAAGCTGTTTTGTGACCGATTCAATCACCTCGGCATTTTCAGGCGGGATCAGAGAGGAATCGGACTTTACAGGATATTCCGGATCAAAATTGATTCCGGCGATTCCGCGCAGTCCCGCCCGTGCGATCCGTTCCTGGTTTGCCTTTTTTCCTGCGAGCGCGTCTTCATAAGTCAGAGTTTCATAATAGACGCGGTCGGCTCTTTTGACATCTCCCTTGAGATACATTGCCGCAACAGCCGGCCACATGGCCATCTGGAGCGGATCCCGCTGCGGCAGAAGAGTGTTGGTACGCGTACGCGGATTCCATTTGAGACGGAAATCCTCCATTTGAAAGTGAAAATGAAAGAGGCTCCAGCCGTGCATGGAGGCATAGGCGGGAATGAAAAGCTGTGCGTCGGCGCGGAACTCGTTGGTGGAGGAGACATCCCATTCAGTTTGCGCATAGGGCTTTCCTATAACACGGCGTGAGACAAAGCTCCTCAGGAACCCGCCGTCCGGCAAGCCGACCGATGGCTGGTTGCTGAACGAAATTTCATGAAGGTCCCAGCCGATTTCCACAACGGGATGCGACCAGTAGGAGTGACGGTCAAAAATGTCCGTGTGTTTTGCGTTGACATAAAAGTCCATCGGATCGTTCGTCCAGTGATTGCTGCCGATGGACGGCGCTTTGCAGCCGGTTTCCCGGACCGCTTGAATTACCTTCCGGTAATGCCGTCCCTGAAGCTCCGCCAGCCAGATACGCATTTCCAGTTTCCGTTCCGGAGAGAAGTTCTGTTTTTGGAAATTCAGAGGTGCTTCGACCGTTCCTTTCGCCGGATCTTCAAAGTCTTTGAGACTCCCTTTCCATGCCGTTTTCAGCGCATCGCGATGTTTGTATTTCTCCATCAGGAACTGGTTGAATCCCGACTGGAATTCCCGTTTTGCCGCCGGATTTGAGATTGATGCCAGGTTCGCTTCGTAAAAGAGGGAATCTTCATTTTCCACCATAACCATGGCAATGACAGGATCCTGACCGATTGTCATTCCCGTATAAGGATTCCTGTATGACAGAATGCGTTTCATGTTCTCAATCTGGAGTCGTTCAATGGATGGGGAAAGAATGGAATAGTGGTCCCATCTGATTCCTTTCATCCCGGGAATTTCATTGTCGATGACATTCCCCCCCCGAAGATCAAGCTGAATATAGATTCCGTTTTTTTTCAGTTCGCTGATGAAATAGCAGAACGTGTCCATACGTTCCGGGTCGAGTTCGGTCCGGCTGCCTTTTCGATAGAAGCGGTTCGCCGGAACCGGTTCCCCTGGTCCGACCAGTCCGATGAAGCGGATAATGTTGCCGCCAAGCGCATGGAGGCGTCTTGCAAAAGCGGCAACCTGCTCCTTGGGATAACTGCGGCCGGTGACTCCGGTCGTAAAACCGAAGAACCGCGCTTCCGTGCCGTTTTCGAAAAAGAAGCGATCTCCTTTGACCGTCACCCAGCCGTGTTTTCCCGCGGGAACATGGTTGAGACTGGAATTGTCAAGGAATGAATTTTCGATATTGTTGCGCCCGTCGAATGCGATCCATTTGGAGTCGTCAATTTCGGCGGGAGGTTCCTCTTCCGGCAGAAATGGTTTCATGTCGACTGCCGTAATGCCGAACAGAAGAAGAATCGGCGTGTACTCCATGCTTTCCGACTGCCGTTCCGGATTGACTGCAAAGAGAATGGAATCCATCGGCTTATCCGGATTCGGATTTGTCCACGGAAAGAGTGTCAGCCCGGCGCTGCCCTGGGGCGATTTCCATCCGACTGCCGCCTGATCACTGCTTCCGCAGGTATACCAGTTGAAAATGGTTTTGTTGGTCCGGAGCGGAATTTTCACGCTTGAGCCATCCTTATACCGGACAGTATAGGAGCCGGGAGAGTTTTTCCCGATCCAGGAACTGGCATGAAGGAAGTAGAGGCCTTCCGCGCGAATGCCGTTCATAGGAATTGTGACGGAGGAGGGCAGATTCAGATGTCGCGCCGGATGGCTCACGCCGACAAGTACTTTTCCCCGATTCGCCGCCGGATCCGCCAGCTCAAAGGGAATTCCGCAGAATTCCGTGCGTCCTTTGAATTTATAGCTGTGAAGACAGTCGTCGGGGCCTTTGTCGGTCCATCCGCAGATGCCGTCGTCGGCCTTGTCATCCGTGACGGTGTTGTTCAGGATTCCGGCGAGAGAAATCGGCGTGAAGTTCTTTTTTAACTTGAAAAAGGTTTCCCGGTCCATCCGGATGCCGTTGCGCCGAAGGACAAGTTCCAGATTCGAGGACTGCCAGGTTTTCGGATCATCGGCTTTCATTTCAAAGGAAAGGTTGATGCGGAATACCGGATTGTAACGGCGCATGTCGCTGGTGGAGAGAAAAAGATTTTTTCCCGTGATTTCGAGTTCGGTGCCGGAGGTCAGGATGACGACCCGCTTGCAGGGGCCGCGGAAGTAGGCCTTCGGATCATATTTCTTGCCGAAACGCAGGCGTTTTCCGTCAATGACGAGATCAAAGGGTTCCGGCGGAAGACTGAACGTGACCAGTGAGCCCCGAATGACCTTCGGCTTGTTTGCTGTGAAAGAGTTGCGCCATGCAACTGTGTCGCCGGAGAGAACGGAAAGTTTTTTATCGACCGTGATTTTGTAGTCCGGATCGGAATACGGTGTAAGCACGCTCCGCCAGATCCGGCTGTCGAGCTCAATCGTGGAGACCGGACAGAGAAATTTGCTGGCGCTGCCGTAATCATCGTTTCCTTTTTTGAAATCTGTGACACCGAAATAGCAGTTGATCTTATCAATGACCAGATTCCCGTTTTCCCTCACTTGAATCCAGGAAGGAATTTTGAGTCCGTCATTTGCCCATGTGAGAAGGGTGAAGCCTGCAAGCAGGAAAGTGAAGATGGATCTCATTTCTGTATCCTTTGTCAGTTCAGTTGTTGTAATAGTCGACAAGAGCCCGGACACGGGCATTGTACTTTGCCGCTGTATAAGGTTCCACATGGAAATCCGCATGGAGGACATTCGCCTTTCCGGCGATCGTTCCGGGGTAGGGCGGATTCGCCCAGGTACTGAACAGCGGTTTCTGCTGTTCACGGGTGAGATTGCCTCCGTGTTTGAAATAAACGGGAGTGTTGCCCCCTTGATTGGCTGTCAGAAACGCCCCGCATTCACTGCCGTTGTCCACCGAAGCGCTTTCGGCGCAGAGAAGACGGGAGGCGGGACGCGTCAGTCTTCCGATCTTGACTTGTCCGTTGCCCGGATAACGCGCCGCCAGCGATCCGGACTGGCAGTAGATGTAGCCATAGGAAAAAAAGCCGTTGTAAGGATACACTGTTTGAACAGGCGGTTTGTCCACAGGATTGCACTGATAGACTTTCATCCACGGCCTGTATCCCATCGTTCCGTGAAGTTTATATTCCGGATGGTGGGCGGTGGAGATGTAGCTTCCGATCGCACTGTACCAGTAAATCTGGAGTCCGCTTTCATTGTTCTGGCTCGCAGCAACGTAATAATCGTTGTTGTCTGCCGAATAGCTGTTCATTCCGATGCCGGTCTGTTTCAGATTGGAGACGCAGGCTGCCGCATTGCCGGCGGCACGCGCCTTATTCAAGGCCGGAAGAAGAAGCGATACAAGAATTGCAATAACGGCAATGACGACAAGAAGTTCTATTAATGTAAAAACTTCATGCACCGATTCTGTTTTTCTTTTCAGAGAAATATTCATTTTTATCCACTCCTAGGGTTGTATGTTTCAGAGGACTCATCTTAAAGCGCCGCTGGGGCCGGTTTCCGTTCCGCGCTGAATGATGTTCGCTTTGGGATTGAGCGCGTTCGGCACGGAGCGGACCGTCTGGGCGATCCGTTCCGCCTGAAGTTCCACCGCCGGTTTGCGGAAATGATACGTATCGCTCCAGAATTTATTCCGGTCAAGAGGGTCCATCAGAGAAAAGAGATCAATGACCGGCAGATTTTTGAGCTTTGCCGTTTCCGCAATGATGCTGTTCAATTCTTTTGCCTGAGCGGTTTTTTTCGGATCCTTCAGCGGAGTGTTGTTGGTGAGAAAGAGTTTGGCGTCCGGACATTTTTTCCGGATGAAATCGACTGCGGCCCGATAGGCGTTTTTCCATTCTTCGCGGCTGGTGGTCAGGCTGTGGAGTCCGTTGTTGAAGGAAATTATATCGTAACGGTATGCCGAGAGGATCAGATCCAGTTCGCGGAAGTAGTCTTTATCCGTGACGCATTTCGAGGTTGCCCAGAATGTGATGTTCATGACCTTTCCCAGTTTGGCTCGAACAGTTCCCTGATATCCGTTGCAGATGGAGTCGCCGATCAGCAGAAGACGCGGATTTTTGCTGTCGACGGCATTGTAGGTATAGGTGATGGACCATTCGGTGCTTTCCCGGGTCCGGCTTGTCCGGGCGGGCTGGTACTGACGGTACAGTTCCTCTGCAGCTGCGGAAAATACCGCAAGGACAAGACAGGCGGAAAGAATTGTCGTTCTCATACAGAACCTCTTTTTTTAAATTTTTGCCGGGTTATTTTTTGTTCTATTAAAATTATATCATAACTCAAATTATTTGTCAATATCAGAAAAATGGAAAAAATAAAAAATCTTAGCCGGTCTAATTTTTTTGAAAAAACAGTTGCAAAAACGGCCCCTTGCGTTTATAGTAAACCAGGAAGGAAAAACAGCAGCGGGATACTATGGAAACAGTTGGAAGCAAAAGACAGAAAGTGACGGAATGGCTCCTGGAACAGATTCGCTCCGGAGCGTTCCCGGAAGGGAAACGCATTCCTTCCAAATACGATTTGGCGGAACGTTTTCAAATCAACAAGATGACGGCGAATTCCGCCGTGGAAGAACTTGTTGTCAAAGGATATCTGGAGCGCCGGGCGAGGGGGGGCGGAACCGTGGTACGGCCTCGGGCCTCCCGTTTCAAAGGATCCATTGCCGTGTTTACGGGGGATGTTTCCGTTTCCTATTATTCCTCCCTTCTGATCGGCATTCAGGAGGGGGCGCAGTCGTATGGATACAACACTCTGTTCTATCATCGTCTTGTGAACAACGATCCCGAGGAGACCGTTCAGTTTTTGAAAATGAGCGGTGTTTCCGGAGTGGTGATCGCGAATTTCTATCAGCTTTCCTCGCTGGATCTTCCGGTGCTGTGGATTGACAAGAACCGGATCCCGGTCCTGCGCGGCGACTTCAATCATCTGATGCACGACGACTATCACGGCGGACAGATGCTGGCTTCCCATCTGTATGAACTCGGGCACCGCAAGATCATTTATATATCCCAGCTCGCCGACATCCTCACCCGCCGTTACGAAGGGTTCCGCGAGGAACTGGAGAAGCATTCCATTGCTCCGCTGACGAAGGAATCCTATTTCCGTTCCGGCTTGTCGCCTCAGGAATTCCTGCGGCGACTGCTGAAGCGTTTCCCGGAGGCGACGGCGATCGCCTGCGACGGCGACAACGTCGCTTTCGAATTCTACTGGGGGTTGAAGGAGATGGGGATCCGTGTCCCGGGAGATATTTCCCTGACCGGGTTCAGCGGCTTTCCCGATGTTCAGCGCCTGATCAAGCTGACAACTGTGGACGAACATCCCCACCGAATCGGATTTTACGCTTCGGAACTTCTGGTTTCCCTTATTGAAAAAAAGATCAGGGAACCGGTTCACGAGGTCTTTGACGTGGAATTCATCAACGGTGCGACGACCGCGCCTCCGCGGAAAAATTGAGCGTTTCGTCTCGGAAATTCAGCGGAAGTGTCCGCTCGGACGAACTTTTCTTGTACTTGCCGTTTTCCGTTGTATATTACCAAAGTGAAACACCGTGAGATACAGGGGAATTTTTATGCTTGGAGATCGGGATTATATGCGCGGGCCATCCGGTCGGGTGAGACCGGCCGAGGGAGGAATGGAGTGTCTTCTTCTGCTGATCGGCGTCAATGTGGCGGTTTATCTGCTTTCGCTTCTGGGGGGGCGCTCGTTTGCCGGAATGCTCATCCTGAGCGGGAATGTGCTTGATACGTTTGAGCTCTGGCGCTTTGTCACGGCCGCATTCACTCATCTGGATTTCTGGCATCTGTTTTTCAACATGTTCGGTCTTTACATGTTCGGTTCTCTTTCAGCGTCCATTCTCGGCTGGAAACGGTTTCTGGCGCTGTATCTGGTTTCGGGGGTTGCGGGCAATCTGCTCTGGTTTGCATTCAACATGAACTCTCCGTATTTCCTGCTCGGCGCGAGCGGAGCGGTGGTGGGGGTCATCATGGCGACCGCGATGATGATGCCGAACATTCAGGTGCTCCTGCTTTTCTTTCCGGTTCCGGTCAAGCTGAAGACAATGGCGATTGTCTATATCATTCTGGAAGTCATTCAGCAGCAGACGATGCCTTCGAATATTGCCTATCTAGCCCATATCGGGGGATTCATCGGGGGATTTCTGTTTATGGAGCTTTGGGCGGCGGGGGCGGTTGTCTGGCATCCGCTGGGGGCGCTGTTCGGGAGACGGAGCGTTTCTCCGCCGCAGTCGGATGGATACCGAGAACCGGCTCCGTCAAAGCCCCCGAGGGGCTGGACCGTTTCCGCCTATGATTCCTATACAAAAGGCGGCGCCGTATCCCGTGCCGAGCTGGACCGGATTCTCGACAAGATTTCCAGAAGTGGCATCAACAGTCTTTCCGAGAGCGAAATGGAGACTCTGCGGAAAGCGCGCGAACAGATGAAATCGGGACAATCCTCCCGTTGATTAAGAACAGAAAGGGTTGAAAATGAATATCTTATGGGTGACAAGCGAAGCGGTTCCGTATGCGAAGACCGGCGGTCTTGCTGATGTTTCCAGTGCTCTGCCTCTTGCTCTTTCGGAGCGCGGGCATCGTGTTTCTGTCGTGATGCCGTTTTATCCGCAGATCATGGGAAAGCTCAATCTCAAATTCAGCGCTACGCATGATCTGCTCCGGGTTCCCTTCGGCTCCGGATGCGAATGGGCAAAGGTCAACGAACTGAAAATCAACGACAACCTGACCTATTATTTTATTGAATATCACCGTTTCTTCGACCGTGCCGCGCTGTATGACTGGTGCGGCAGCGAGTTCGCGGACAACGCCATGCGCTTCATTTTCCTTTCCCGGGCGGCGATGGAGCTCGCCTCCAATTTCCGCCTTGCCCCGGATATTCTCCATGCGAACGACTGGCATGCGGCGCTCTGCTGTGTCTATCTCAAAAGCCATCTTTACCGCGACAACGAACAGTTCCGCAACTGCCGTTCCATTATGACGATTCACAATATCGGCTATCAGGGCGTGTTCAACAAGGGCAATCTGTTCTGGACCGGACTCGGATGGGATTATTTCAATTATCTCTGCCTGGAATGGTATGACCAGCTCAATCTCCTGAAGGGCGGCATCATGACGGCGGACATGGTTTCGACTGTCAGCCCGACTTATGCGCAGGAGATCCTTTCTCCGGAATACGGGTTCGGACTCGACGGAGCGCTTCGCTCCCGTGCCGGCCTCGGCAAGCTGCGCGGCATCCTGAACGGAATCGACGCCAAGGTCTGGAATCCGGCGACGGACCGTTTCCTGCCCGCCGTCTATTCCGCGGATTCGATGGAAGGAAAGGCGGTCTGCAAGCGGGCGCTTCAGGAAAAATACGGCCTGCCGGTCCGCGACGATGTCCCCGTTTTCGCGGTCATCTCGCGTCTTGCGCACCAGAAGGGGCTGGATGTCCTGAACTTCGGTCTGGAGGATCTGCTCTACAACGATGATCTCCAGTTCGTGATCGTGACTTCCGGCGACAAGGGAATCGAGGGGCATATGCAGTATCTTGCGCAGAAGTATCCGCAGAAGTTCGCTCTTTATCTCGGCTATGCCGGAGAGCCCGCGGCGCATCTGGTGGAGGCGGGCGCGGATCTGTTTGTCATGCCTTCCCGCTACGAGCCCTGCGGACTCAACCAGATGTACTCGATGGCATACGGAACGCTCCCGATCGTCCGGCATACCGGCGGACTGGCGGATACGGTATTCAATTATGACGCGAACCGTCCGGGAGATTCAACGGGATTTGTCCTGTGGGATCTCAACGCGGCGGCGCTCAACGGCACGATCCGCTGGGCGGCCGACATCTGGCGCAATCACCGCGACGACTGCCGGCTGATGCAGCGAAAAGGCATGACCACCGACTTCTCCTGGAACAGAACCGCTTCCGAATACGAGAAGATGTATCAAGATGCACACCTCTGATTTCGATTATGACCTTCCGGAAGAGCTGATCGCCCAGAATCCTCCGGAGCACCGGGGGGATTCGCGCATGCTGGTGCTGGATTCCCGGTCGGGAAAGTGCGAGATCATGCCGTTCCGCCGCATTGTCGATTATCTGGAGCCGGGCGACTGCATAGCCGTCAACAACACGCGGGTGATCCGGGCGCGTCTGTTCGCTTTGAAGGAGACCGGGGCGAGGATTGAGATCATGCTCCTGCGGCCCCGGGCGGATCACCGCTGCTGGACCTGTTTCCTGAAACCGGGGAAACGGGTCTCGGAAGGGACGGTCCTTTCGCTTCTGCTGACAGACGGAGAGCCTTCCGGATGGCAGGTGACCGTGCTGAAAAAGGAGCCGTCGGGCGAATGTGTGGTGGAACTCTCGGGAGAGGCGCCGGAGATGATGATCGAGCGGTGCGGTCATGTGCCGCTGCCGCCCTACATCAAACGGCAGAATCTGCCGCCCGACGCGGAACGGTATCAGACGGTTTATGCGGAGGCACCCGGCGCGGTTGCCGCACCCACCGCCGGACTCCATTTCACAACGGAGATTCTGGAAGAGCTCGCCGCGAAGGGCGTACGGAAAGCAACGGTGACGCTTCATGTGGGGCAGGGAACGTTCAAACCGGTGACGGTGGAGGAGATTGCCGAGCATAAGATGCACTCGGAGGACTTCTGCTTTACGGAAGAGACTGCCGAACTGTTGAACCGGACACGTCTGGAAGGGCATCGGATTGCGGCGGTCGGCACGACCACGCTCCGGGTGCTGGAATCCTGTGTGCAGCAGGATCGTCTGTTCAAACCGCACACGGGGAGTACGGATATTTTTATGTATCCGCCATATGAGGTTTTGTCGGCGGATATTCTTCTGACGAATTTTCATCTTCCGAAAAGCACTCTTCTGATGCTGGTCAGTGCATTTGCCGGATGCGAGAACATTCGGAACGCCTATCGTCTGGCGGTTCGCGAACGGATGCGTTTTTTCAGTTATGGCGACTGCATGCTGATTCTGAAATAGAGAATTTATTCGTCTGTTCCGGTTCGCCGGAAAGAAAAAATGCGGGAAGATGATGAAA